>NZ_QETJ01000234.1:0-5630 GCF_003105095.1 Pseudomonas sp. NDM
AGCGGTGTGTCAGACGACACTGATGTTGACAGAAAAACCGCTATCGCGAGCAGGCTCACTCCTACAGGGATTTGCGTCAGGCTTCCGGCAACGCGGTAATCTGCTCCGCCGCATCTTCACTGCGGTGCAGCGCGACCTGGCGGATCGACAGGCGAATTTCCGCCGGCAACACGCGCTTGGCCGCGCCTTCGGCCAGCTCGCCAAGCAGTTCGTGGTAGCTGAGCTTGCCGGCTTCGTCGCGGCGCAGTACGTCGAGGTCGAGCAGGGTCTGGATGAAATGGCGGAACAGGCTCTTGTCGAAAAACTCCGGGGCGTTCAAGCCGTGGAGGATCGACAGGCGCTGGGCCATGACCGTGCACAAGTCTTCCAGCTCTTCGGCGCTGATGCTGTTCTGGCCGCTGTTGAGCAGCAGGGACACGGTCATGTAGAAACGCTGCAAGGTCTGCGCGATGCTTTTCGACAGCAGCGTCAGCAGCACGAAATGCCGCGAACTCGGTGCCGGACGCAGATAAACATCCTTCTCGAAACGCAGCAGGCCCTGTTCGACGAACGCTTCCAGCCATTGATCGATCACCGCGTCGAGTTCGTCCAGGCTCCAACGGATGAACAGCTCCGATTGCAGGTACGGATACAGCGCGCGGGTATAGCGCAGGATCTGCTCGCGGCTCATGCGCGAGGTGCTCTGGAAGAAACTCGCCAGCAACGAGGGCAGGGCGAAAATGTGCAGGACGTTGTTGCGGTAATAAGTCATCAGGACGGCGTTCTGCTCGTCCAGATACAGAATCTTGCCCAGCGCATCGTTCTGCTCGGCGAGCAGATCCATGTCTTTCACATGCTCGATCAGCGCACGGCCATCGCCTTCCGGCAAGGTGGTGTGCGGCGAATACGGGACTTTGCGCAGCAGCGCCAGATACAGATCCAGCACCCGTGCCATGGCGCGATCGTCCAGGGCCAGACGCGTGGTCGACAGCAGCGCCAGCGCCACCAGATTGACCGGGTTGATCGCCGCCGCTTCGTTCAGGTGCCGAGCGACCTTCTCGCCGAGGCGGTTGGTGGTTTCGTTGAGCCACGCCGGTTTGAACTGCGGGCCGAGTTCCTGCTGGCGCCAGTCCGGTTGCTCGGCGTCGAGGAATTCCGCCAGTTTGATCGGCTCACCGAAGTTCACCGCGACCTGACCAAAGCGCTGCTTCAGCGCGCCGATCACTTTGAAGATGTCGAAGATCGACTCTTTCTTCTTGCTCGCCCCGCGCAGCTCGCCCAGATAGGTGCGCCCTTCGAGCACGCGCTCGTAACCGATGTACACCGGGACGAACACGATCGGCATCCGCGACGAACGCAGGAAACTGCGCAGAGTAATCGCGAGCATGCCGGTTTTCGGTTGCAGCATGCGTCCGGTGCGCGAGCGGCCGCCCTCGACGAAATACTCGACCGGGAAACCTTTGGTGAACAGGGTGTGCAGGTATTCGTTGAACACCGAGGTGTACAACGGATTGCCCTTGAACGTGCGACGCATGAAAAACGCGCCGCCACGGCGCAGCAGGCTGCCGATCACCGGCATGTTGAGGTTGATCCCGGCGGCGATGTGCGGCGGGGTCAGACCGTTGCGGAACAGCAGATACGAGAGCAGCAGATAGTCGATGTGGCTGCGATGGCATGGCACGTAGATCACTTCGTGACCTTGCGCGACGTTCTGAACGCCCTCGATGTGGTTGACCTTGATGCCGTCGTAGATCTTGTTCCAGAACCAGCTCAGCACCACTTCGAGAAAACGAATCGCGGTGTAGGTGTAGTCCGAGGCAATCTCGTTGCCGTAGCGCAGGGCTTGAGCCTTGGCTTTTTCCGGGGAGATATTTTCGCGCTCGGCTTCGTCGAGGATCGCCTGTTTGACCAGCGGCTGGTTGAGCAGGCCCTTGACCAGATTGCGCCGGTGGGAAATGTCCGGGCCGATCACTGCGGCTTTCAGGTTGCGGAAGTGCACCCGCAGGATGCGCTGAGCCATACGCACGGTGCGTTCGTGGCCCTTGTTGTGATCGATCAGCTCACGCAGATGAATCGGCGCGGAAAACTGCACGCGGGTCTTACGCCCGAGGACGATGATGCTCAGCAGCCGGCGCAGGCGTCCGGTAACGGCCCAACTGTCGGCGAACAACAGTTTCCACGGGCTGTTTTCGCTGTCCGGCGACTGACCCCAGAACACGCTGACCGGAATGATCTGCGCGTCTTCGGCAGCGTTCTGCGTCAGCGCGCTGACCAGACGGGTCAGGGTCGGCGGCGCACCGCGTTTGTCCTGGCGGCCGAGCCAGTCCGGGTCCGGGGTCAGATAGAAAAACGCCGCCGGCTCGATCAACGAACCCACCGACACTGCCAGCACCGGACGCGGCAGGCCGGCCTTGGTGCACTCGGTGTCGACCACCGCCAGATCGGTCAGCGAGGGGTTTTGCAGGACGTAGAACACCGGACGACTGCGGTCGAGGTTGAGGGTGAACGACGACTGATTGATGGTCTCGGAGCGAACCCAGAGATACAGCAGGCGGCGCAGGGTGCCAAACACAAGACGGCGGAACGGGGAACGGGTCATACGGCTTCTGCGTGAGTGAATAGAACCGAGCGATTGCTCAAGTGGGCGACAGTTTGCCGGATTCACCGAAAATCGGCAAAAAAGCGCCGAACTAATCTCCTGTTGAGAGTTTCTGCGCCTGTCATATACTCGGCGCTCTGTTGCCGGTGCCCTGTCATGGACGTCGGACGCAGGCTGACGTTCCTCGAAGGCTTTCCTGCGAAAAGCCTGTTCAATAATAAAAAAGGAGTATGAACAGATGGCAACACGTGAAACCGGCAACGTGAAGTGGTTCAACGACGCCAAAGGCTACGGCTTTATCCAGCGCGAAGACGGGGTGGACGTGTTCGTGCACTACCGCGCGATTCGCGGCGAAGGGCATCGCTCGCTGACCGAAGGTCAACAGGTCGAGTACGCGGTGATTACCGGCGAGAAGGGCTTGCAGGCTGAGGATGTTGTAGGCCTGTAACCTTGAAGACCAAAAGATCGCAGCCTCCGGCAGCTCCTACAGGTGTACACATGACCCCGTAGGAGCTGCCGAAGGCTGCGATCTTTTGCTTTCAGGCAGTTTTCCAGGTGATTTCTTCTTCTCCGTCTGCGCTGATACGAATCCAGCGATCGGCGGTTTCTTCACCCTCTTCTTCGACCCACGTTCCCGGTGCGCAACGCACTTCGACGTTCAGCGCGGCAAAGGCTGCGCGGGCGCAGGCGATGTCATCGTCCCAAGGCGTCTGGTCGCTTTCCAGGTACAGACTGTTCCACTTGCCCACGGCCTTCGGCAGCCAGGTCACCGGTACGTTGCCGGCCTTGCACTTGTACGTCTGGCCTTTCTGCACCCAGTCGCTGCACGGGCCCAGCGCTGCGCCGAGCCAGGCGGAAATGGCCTTGTGGTCGACGTCGGCGTCTTTCAGGTAAATCTCGATGTCCGGTTGGCGCATGGATGTCCTCACTGCGGGTCTGAAAAATCCATTCGCGGATTTAGCCGGCCCCGGGCCTGTGCCCGAGACCAAAAGTTATTGAAGAACGAAATAATCGTAGCGCATCGACACGGTGGTCTCGAACGGCTCGGCCTGTTCGATCACGGCCGCGCGACGCTCGGCACTGGCACGCCAGCCGTGGGGTGTCATCGCCAACAGGTTGGCGCGATCCTCAGGCTTGTCCAGGGTCAGCTTGAATTCCAGCGTCTCGCTATGGGCCAGCGCCATGCCGGCCGGCACCAGAGCCAGGTGCTTGTCGTCGGTGTACTCGCGCACCTCGTCGTACAGACGCTCGCGCAATTCCATCAGATGGCCACGGGTCGGGCCGACTTTCATCAGGCCGCCGCCGACGCTGAGCAGACGCTTGGCTTCCTCCCAGTCCAACGGACTGAAGACGCTGGCGAGAAACTGGCAACTGCCCGAAGCCAACGGCACTCGGGCCATGCTGGCAATCAACCAGGTAATCGCCGGGTTGCGCTTGCAGGCGCGTTTGACGGCTTCGCGGGAAATGTCCAGCGCATAGCCATCAGCATGGGGCAAAGCCTCGGCGATTTGCGCGGTGTAATAACCCTCGCCACAGCCGATGTCGACCCAGCGCTCCGGGGCAAAACTGGCCGCCAATTCAGCCAGACGTTTAGCGACTGGCGCGTAATGTCCGGCGTTGAGGAAATCACGTCGCGCTTCGACCATCGCCTGATTGTCGCCCGGGTCGCGGCTGTTCTTGTGCTGCACCGGCAGCAGGTTCAGATAACCCTGACGCGCACGGTCGAATCGATGCCCGGCGGGGCAGACCACGCCGTTGTCCACCGCATTGAGCGGTTCACTGCAAATCGGACACGCGAGCATCAGGCGAGCAACTTGATCAGGGTCTGGTAGTAAATCTCGGTCAGTACATCGAGATCCGCCGCCAGCACGCGCTCGTTGACCTGGTGAATGGTCGCGTTGACCGGGCCCAGTTCAACCACTTGCGTGCCCATGGTCGCGATGAAGCGGCCATCGGAGGTGCCGCCGCTGGTCGACGCCTTGGTTTCGCGACCGGTGATGTCCCTGATGCTCGACGACACCGCATCGAGCAGCGCGCCCGGCTCGGTGAGGAATGGCAGGCCGGACAGCGCCCAGTCGATGTGCCAGTCCAGACCATGTTTGTCGAGGATATCGGCAACGCGCTTCTGCAGGCCTTCGACAGTCGATTCGGTGGAAAAGCGGAAGTTGAACACCGCCACCAGATCGCCCGGGATCACGTTGGTCGCGCCGGTACCGGAATTGAGGTTGGAAACCTGGAAACTGGTCGGCGGGAAGAAGTCGTTACCATTGTCCCAGTGCTCGGCGGCCAGTTCGGCCAGCGCCGGAGCGGCGAGGTGAATCGGGTTCTTCGCCAGGTGCGGGTAGGCCACATGACCCTGCACGCCTTTGACCGTGAGCTTGGCGCCGAGGGAACCGCGACGGCCGTTTTTCACCACATCGCCGACCAGCGTGGTGCTCGACGGCTCGCCAACGATGCACCAGTCCAGACGCTCGTTGCGCGCTACCAGACGCTCGACCACTGCTTTGGTGCCGTGATGCGCCGGGCCTTCTTCGTCGCTGGTGATCAGGAACGCGACCTTGCCTTTATGATTCGGGTAATCGGCGACGAAACGCTCGGCGGCGACGGTCATCGACGCCAGGCTGCCTTTCATGTCCGCCGCGCCACGGCCACAGAGCATGCCGTGTTCGTCGATCACGGCGTTGAACGGGTCGATCTGCCACGCCGTTACCGGGCCGGTCGGCACCACGTCGGTGTGACCGGCGAAGCACAGCACCGGGCCATCGTTGTTGCCGTGGGTCGCCCAGAAGTTATCCACATCTTCGATGCGCATCGGCTCAAGAGTGAAACCGGCGTCGCCCAGGCGCTGCATCATCTGCTTCTGGCAGTCGGCGTCGACCGGGGTCACGGAGGGACGGCGGATCAGGTCGATGGCCAGTTGAAGGGTCGGCGATAGGTCGGCGTGGGCCGTCATGGAAAACTCCGAAGATCATGAATGTGGGCGCGGACAACTGTAGGAGTGAGCCTGCTCGCGATAGCGGTTAATCAGTCAACATACATATCGACTGTTACA
>NZ_QETJ01000235.1:0-5619 GCF_003105095.1 Pseudomonas sp. NDM
CGAGCAGGCTCACTCCTACAAGGGGCGGTGTTCAGCTAGTCAGGCCGAGCCGCTCATGCCACTGGGCAATGGACTCTTCGGGATACTCATCGAACTGCTGATCCTTAGCCTTGGCCTCGACCTCAACCCATGGCGCTTTCGAACCAAGCATCAGGTGCGTGTGTTCCGGCGGCACCGGCAGCGGCGTATCGATCGCCGAGGCGAATGGATGAATCAACTCTGGCCATTCCGGACTGAACAGCCACAAACCGCTGCCGCACAGCGAACAGAAGTGGCGCTCGGCGCTGCTGCGATGGGCGCGGTTGTCGCCTTCGGCTTTCATCTTCGCGTGATAGATGCTGATGTTTTTGCGCCCGCGAACCTTGAGGCTGGTCGCGTCGCCGCCGAGGTTGATCGCATAACCGCCGCCGCCCTGGGTCTTGCGGCAGATCGAGCAGTAGCAGCGTTGATAAGGGTAGGGGTGGACGCTGTCGAGGCTGAACGTGACTTCGCCGCAATGGCAGGAGCCTTCGAGGTGCATGGTGCTCTCCCGTGTCTGAATGGTCCGGTTCAGCCTAGAACACTTTGCGCAGCGCTTGCCGGTGTGATGCGACCGGCGGGCGCAGCGTCTAGCCCCAGTGTCCCCGCGATCCCATGGGGCGAGACTTTCGGAACCCGGCATGCAAGCGCTGTTGAACGAGATCCTTGACGCCGTCCGGCCCCTGATCGGGCAGGGCAAGGTCGCTGACTATATTCCCGCCCTCGGCACGGTGCCGGCCAACCAATTGGGCATCGCCGTGTACGGCAATGACGGCGAAATGTACTTTGCTGGGGACGCTGAAACGCCGTTCTCGGTGCAGAGTATTTCCAAAGTCTTCAGCCTGGTGCAGGCCATCGATCATTCCGGCGAGGCGATCTGGGAACGGCTTGGTCATGAGCCTTCCGGCCAGCCGTTCAACTCGCTGGTGCAACTGGAATTCGAGCGCGGCCGCCCGCGCAATCCGTTCATCAATGCCGGGGCGCTGGTGATCTGCGACATCAATCAGTCGCGCTTCGCCGCGCCGACGTTGTCGATGCGTGATTTCGTCCGGCGTCTGTCCGGCAATCCGCAAATCATGATCGACGGCAAGGTCGCCGACTCCGAATACCAGCACCGCGCGCGCAATGCGGCGATGGCCTATCTGATGCAGTCGTTCGGCAATTTTCACAACGACGTCGAAGCGGTGTTGCGCAGCTATTTCAGCCACTGCGCGCTGCGGATGAATTGCATCGATCTGGCCCGGGCGTTCTGCTTTCTGGCCAATGACGGTTTCTGCAAGCACAGCGGCGAGCAGATCCTCACGCGCCGCCAGACCCAGCAGGTCAACTCGATCATGGCTACCAGCGGTTTGTATGACGAAGCGGGCAACTTCGCCTATCGCGTCGGTCTGCCGGGCAAGAGCGGAGTGGGCGGCGGGATCGTCGCGGTGGTGCCGGGGCAATTCACAGTCTGTGTGTGGTCACCGGAGTTGAACGCGGCAGGTAATTCGCTGGCGGGGATGGCGGCGCTGGAGTTGCTGAGCTCAAGGATTGGCTGGTCCGTCTTCTGAAACTCACACAGTCCCCTTGTAGGAGTGAGCCTGCTCGCGATAGCGGTATGCCAGACAAAATAATGTCGACTTGTCTACCGCTATCGCGAGCAGGCTCACTCCTACAAGGTTTTTTCGGTGGATTGAAGAGGTGTATTTCAGCTAGTAATCCGCTACATTTTCCGGCCGCCCTCTGCATGGTGAATCCGCTTCATGTCTCTTGCGCTCGAACGTCTAGTCGCTGGCACGCCGATCCCTTTCGCTGGTAACCGCGTCACCGTGGTCAGCCCCGAACTGGCTGCGCGGTTTCAGCCCGGTGACCATTTGCTGGTCGAGCAGGTCAGTGGCGAGTTGTTGCTGATCCCCGTGGCCGATCAACAGGCCGCTTCTGTGGCAATCGAGCGTGCGGCAGCGGCATTCACTGCGTTGTCGGCGGTGTCCGATGAAGCCATCAGCCAGTTTTTCGACCTGTTTGCCCAGCGCCTGGAAAATCCTGAGTGCTGGACGCAGATCGAAGCCGCCAATCGCGCCGACATCGAACGGGCCAAGGCACGCGGTCGCTCGACCACTCGCTTGCTCGCTGATGAGCGGATGCGCCGCGACATGATCGCCGGGCTGCGCGCCTGGCGTGATGCGCCACCGACGCGCGGCAAGGTGATCAGCAGCGTCGAACATGACGGCTGGAAGGTCGAACAGGTGGTCTCGCCGCTGGGCATCGTCGCGTTTGTCTTCGAAGGCCGGCCCAACGTATTTGCCGACGCCGCCGGGGTGCTGCGCACCGGCAACACCGCAGTACTGCGCATCGGCAGCGATGCATTGGGCACTGCACAAGCCATCGTCACTCACGCGCTGAATCCAGCACTGGCCGAAGCCGGCTTGCCGGTTGGCGCGGTGTCATTGGTGGAAAGCGTCAATCATGCCGCCGGTTGGGCGATGTTCGCCGATCGGCGTCTGTCGTTGGCCGTGGCGCGCGGCTCGGGCCGGGCGGTCAGTCAGTTGGGCAGCATCGCCCAGCAGGCCGGCACCGCCGTCAGCCTGCACGGCACCGGCGGTGCATGGCTGATTGCCGACCGTGATGCCGACGCCACGCGCTTCGCGGCAGTGGTGCGCAACTCGCTGGACCGCAAAGTCTGCAACACCCTGAACGTCTGCCTGATCCAGCGTGAACGTGCCGCCGAACTGGTGCCGCTGTTCCTCGATGCCTTGAAAGACGCCGGCACTGCGCGCGGTCAAGGCTGCAAATTGCACATCGTTGAGGGCAGTGAAAGCTGCCTGCCAGGCGAATGGCAAAACGCGACGGTCGAGGTGTATCGCGCTGAGGGTTACCGGACCGAAGCGCTGGCCGAATCCTTGCCTGAATCGGACCTGGGCCGTGAGTGGGAATGGGAAGAGACTCCGGAAGTCAGCCTGATGATCGTCGAGGATCTGAATCAGGCCATTACGCTGTTCAACCGCTACAGCCCGCAATTCACCGTGTCCTTGATCAGCGAGGATGCGGCGGTTCAGGAACGCTTCTACAACGCAGTGAACGCGCCGTTCGTGGGCAACGGCATCACTCGTTGGGTCGATGGCCAGTACGCACTGAACAAGCCGGAACTGGGCCTTTCGAACTGGGAGAGCGGCAGGCTGTTTGCGCGCAGTGCGATTCTTTCCGGGGATGGCGTGTTTACCGTGCGCAGCCGGATGACTCAGATTGATCTCACGGTGAAGCGCTGACTCGAAATCCGGACCGCACCGTGTAGGAGCTGCCGAAGGTTGCGATCTTTTGATTTTGGGTAGAAATCAAGATCAAAGGATCGCAGCCTTCGGCAGCTCCTACAGGGGCGGGTCAGGCAGCGTGGCTGGCTTGCGCGCTGATCGCGCAAGTCGTGGGTTGCTCCGCCAGCGGCACAAAGGTGCGACGATCGGAAGAGAGCGCGTCGATCGAACCGGTCTCGATGTCATACACCCAGCCATGCAGATTCAGCCGACCTTGCTCCTGCGCCAGGCGCACGCTCGGATGGGTCTGGATGTTCGCCAGTTGCGCGATGACGTTCTCGCGCACCATCGAACTCAACTTCGCTGCATCGCTGCCATGCGTGCGCGCTTCGTTCATCACCTTCGCCGATTCGGCATGTTGCAGCCAACCGCTGACGGCGGGCAGGTGATCCATGCATTTGCACTGGGCAATCGCCGTCATTGCGCCGCAATCGGAGTGGCCGCAAATCACGATATCGCTCACACCCAGCACCGCCACTGCATACTCCACCGTCGCCGAGACGCCGCCTGGATGCGGGCTGTAGGAGGGCACGATATTGCCGGCGTTGCGGATCACGAACAGCTCGCCGGGCTCTTGCTGGGTCAGCAGCTCCGGCACCACACGGCTGTCGGAACAGGTGATGAACAGCGTGCCGGGTTGTTGCGTGGTCGCCAGGTGTTTGAATAGTTCGCTGCGTTGCGGGAAAGCTTCGTTCTGGAATTTCAGGAAGCCGTCGATCAGGGCTTTCATGGGCGTGTCCTCTTGGCAGAAATCGGATGGCCCGCACGCAAGGTGCGGGCCGGGCTCGTCAGAACGGACGCAGCGGCAGGAACTTGCCGTCGAGGGTGACCACGGCGCGGGAGCCGCCTTCCGGGTCTTCGACTTTCTTGATGTCCAGTTTGAAGTTGATCGCGCTGATGATGCCGTCGCCGAACTGTTCATGAACCAGCGCTTTCAGCGTGGTGCCGTAGATCTGGATCATTTCGTAAAAACGGTAGATGGTCGGGTCGGTGGGCACGCCGCTGAGGCTGCCACGCAGAGGAATGATCTGCAGAGCGGCAATGTCATCAGCGGTCAGTTGGAGCTTGTCACCCACCACTTGGGCAGCGCTTTGCGGCAGCGGATGCTGACCGAGGAGGGCCGCGGTGACGTAGGCCAGGCTGAGGCCGGTGTCTTCGGCGAGATCCTGCCACGACAGATCTTTTTTCGCCTTGGCGTCGAGAACGCGAGTAGTCAGGGCCAGGCTGTTGTCGTTATAGGCGTGGGACTGTTGCATGGTGTCACTCCTTTCAAGGGTCGGCTTGCTGTGTGGGACTAATCTTGCGCTGGTGGATTCATAGCGTCCAAGACCCATATACAATGCGCTGCATAAGCCCTGCCTATAGATGGTGTGCCCATGCTATTGCGACATTTGCGTTATCTGCTGGCAGTAGCCGATCACGGTGGTTTCACCCGCGCCGCCGAAGCGCTGCATGTCTCGCAGCCGACGCTGTCGCAGCAGATACGCCAATTGGAAGAGACCCTCGGGGTGAGTCTGTTCGATCGCACCTCGCGCACAGTGAAGCCGACGGATGCCGGTGCGGCCTACATCGAATGCGCGCGGCGCGTGATGGTGGAGCTGGAGGCTGGGCAGCGCGCGTTGCACGATGTGAAGGATTTGTCCCGGGGCACCCTGCGCCTGGCGATGACGCCGACGTTCATGGCGTATCTGGTCGGGCCGCTGGTGCGTGATTACCGGGCACGGTTTCCCGGAATTCATCTGGAAATCTTCGAACTGTCGATGGATGACATCGAGGCCGGCCTCGCCGATGACTCGCTGGATGTCGCGATCGCGTTTACGCCGGTGCGCAATGCCGAGATTGAATGCCTGCCGGCATTTACCGAGACGCTGGGGATCATGGTCGGGCCTGGGCATCCGCTGTACGACAGCTCTTCGGCGTTGACGCCGACGGACGTCGCTTCACTGGATTTCGCCTTGCTGGCCCCGGGCTTCATCACGCGGTTATCGGTGGATGAGTATTTCCATCAGCACGGGATTACGCCGCAGGTGCGGATCGAGGTGAATTCGGTGAGCACGTTGCTGGAAGTGGTGCGGCATTCCCCGCTGGCCACGATGTTGCCGGAAGCGATTGCCAGCGAAGACCGCGCATTGCGCCGGTTGCGTGTCGAAGGGGAGGCGCCACAGCGGGGCGCGGCGTTGTTGCGGCGCAGGAATAATTACCACAGTGCGGCGGCGCTGGCGTTTGTGGAATTGGTGGTGGAACTGTAGGGGCACAAGGCAACGCTATCCCTGTAGGAGTGAGCCTGCTCGCGATAGCGGTGCGTCAGTTAGAT
>NZ_QETJ01000236.1:0-5592 GCF_003105095.1 Pseudomonas sp. NDM
GCTGCGATCTTTTGATCTTGATCTTAAAAAATCAAAAGATCGCAGCCTTCGGCAGCTCCTACAGGGAAATGGTGGTGTGTCAGTTGGATAGCCAGGAAGGCGACTATGAAATCCATTGTGTGCTTGTTGATTGCCGCCGGTTTCGGCGCGTTGTTGCAGTTTGAAGGCGTTCCCCACGGTTTGTTGTTGGGCTCGATTGTGGTGACCGCGTTGTTTGCCAGCAAAACCGGCATCGCCCCGGCAACCCCTTATGGACTTGGCTACATCCAGGTCACGCTGGGCATCGCCACCGGGCTTATGTTCGAAGCCTGGGACAGCGAAACGGCCTCGACGATGTTGCCCAGCCTTGGCATCTTGCTGATCTGCCTGGCCGCACAAATCGCCCTCGCTGGCTGGTGGCTCACCCGGGGCGCCGGCTGGAATCGCACCGATGCGCTGTTGGCGGTGTATCCCGGCGCATTGGCCGCGGTGTTCGATTTGCTTGAATCGGAAAAGGCTTCGAGCAAGGTCATCATCGTGCACCTGATGCGGCTGCTCTTGATCACCGTGCTGGTGAGCTTGCTCATTCCCGGGCAAGCAGCGGTGGCTGAAGTCGCCAGCGATCCGTTGACCACAGGCATGGCGCTGACCGCGTGCTCAGTCATCGCTTTGAGCGTATTGCTCGGGCGTTTGCTGCTGCTGATCGGCGTCCCGGCGCCATTCATGCTTACCGCTATCCTCATTACCGCGGTGTTTGTGAAGTCGGGATGGCTGCATGGCTTTCACATGCCGGAGTGGAGCTTGAACCTGGCGGCACTGATTCTCGGCGTGCGCATCGGCTCGCGGTTTCAGGGACTTGGCATCGCGGAACTGGCGCGACATGGGCGCACGGCGTTGGTCTCGGTGGGTTTGATGATCGTCGTCGCAGCGATGTTTGCTGAGGTAGCCGCGCGGTGGCTGGGCAGTGATCCGCTGTCGCTGTGGCTGGCGTACATGCCTGGCGCGATCGAGACGATTGCGATTGTCGCGTTTGGGGGTGGGCTGAATGTGGTGTTTATCCTGACGCATCATCTGAGCCGGATGGTGCTGCTGCATTTTGCCCCGGCGTTGTTGGTGCAGTTTCGGCGGGTGCGCCAGGAAACTTGAAGCAAGCCAGTGGTGCCTGGCGATTACGGCGTGTCAGTCAGATCCATCCCCCTCTCCCCCAAAGGGGGCGAGGGGGGGCTGTTCAAAACTTGAGCTCGATATCCCAGATCGGCGTAATTTGCCAGAACAACTCGGTCAGTCCCCTCTCCCTTTGGGAGAGGGTTAGGGTGAGGGGCTAGCGGATGTGCGCTGAAAAACCCTCCAGGCCCGGCGCAATCTCATCCTTCAACGTCAACCCCGGAATCTCATACTCCCCACCATTCTGCTGCCGAAACCCGATCGGCCGCACACTCCACATTTCATCCAGGCGCAACCCCAGGTCCTCAGTGGTCTGGCCATACCGCGCCTCATCCATCCGGCTGGTGCGATACACCACAAACGGTGGCACCACATCAAACCCTGGGTAATACAGAATCCCGTGTTGAATCGGAAACAGTAAATCGTCCATCGGCCCATTGATGCCGCGTGGGCTGTAGTGCGATTCCCAGCCGCCGGTGGTAACCAGCAACATCGCCCGTTTGCCCTGCATTTTCCCCTCGCCGTATCGCTCGCCCCAGCGGCTGTCGGAGTGTTCGCCGACGCCATAGGCGAAGCCGTAGGCGTAGACACGGTCGAACCAGCCCTTGAGGATCGCCGGCATGCTGAACCACCACATCGGGAATTGCAGGATCAGTGCGTCGGCCCAGCGCAGTTTCTCTTGCTCGCGGGCGATGTCGGCGGCCTGGGTGCCGTCGGCGTAGGCGCGTTTCGAGTCGAGGGAGGCGTGGAACGGTTGCGATTGATCGCGCTGCGGTGCGTCATCGGCGTCGAGCACGGGTTTCCAGTTCATTGCGTACAGATCGGAGACCTGCACGGTGTGGCCGGCGGCTTGCAGTCGCTGGACGGTGAAGTCGCGCAGCGAGCCGTTGAGCGAAGTCGATTCAGGGTGGGCGTAAACCAGTAATACATTCATGTCGGGTGCTCCGTGAGTGAGATGACTGCAGGATCAGCGCTCGCCCGGTATATTTGAAATGAATGTCTGATATGTCTGGTATAGCCATGAATAATTTGAGACGCCTCGATATCAACCTGCTGCTGACCCTCGACGTATTGCTCGCCGAACACAACGTCACCCGCGCGGCGCAGCGTCTGCATTTGTCGCAGCCGTCGGTGAGCGTGCATTTGGCCAGACTGCGCGAAATCTTCAACGATCCGCTTTTGCTGCCCGGCCCAAGAGGCATGCGCCCGACCGCGCGCGCCGATGAACTGCGCGAGCCATTGCGTGAAGCGCTGGAGGCGTTGGAAAGGGCGGTGGCGCCAGCGGATGTGTTCGACCCGGCGCGGGCGAATAACAGCTGGAAAATCGCCGCGACCGATTACGGTGAATCCACTGTCGTCCTGCCAGCGCTCAGCCATTTGCGCGAACAGGCCCCGGGCACCCGGCTGGCGATCATCGACCTGACGCCGGCGCAAATGGTCAAGCAGGCCGAGCAGGGCGTGTTCGATCTGGCCCTGCATATCAGCGAGGACGCGCCGGCGGAGTTGCATCGGCGACCGTTGTTCACTGAACGCTATGTGCTGGCCGGGCGCATCGGTCATCCGGGATTGACCCGGGCGCCCAGCCGCGAGCAATTCTGTGAGTTGGAGCATGTGCTGGTGTCGCGAGAGGGCGGAGGCTTTTTCGGCGTGACCGACAAGGCCCTTGCCGAGGTCGGCCTGGCGCGGAAAGTGGTGTTGTCGGTGCCGCATTTTCTGATGGCGATGTCGGTACTGGCCAGCACCGATCTGGTGGCGATGCTGCCGTCACGCCTGGTCCGCGGCAATCCGGCGCTGCAAGTGGTCGATGCACCGTTGCAGGTGCCCGGTTATGAAATGGCGATGTTCTGGGCTGAGCGCATGCACCGCGATCCGGCACATAAATGGTTGCGTGAGCAATTGCTCGCCTCGGTTTGACTTGCTGTCAGGCGTGGCCCAGGGCAATCGCGAACGACACGACGATCATGCAGGCGAAGGCGAAATTGAGATTCATGGGCGGTTCATCCTGAGCTTTTAAGAGTGGGGCCATTGTGAACAGGCGCAACGCAAAGAAAAAATTCGCCTTGTTGATTCCAATGATCGAAAGCATTGATGGCCGCTGCGTTTGTATTCGCCCGAGACTTTCGCTAGTGTCGCTGAAACCTGCAATTACAAGCACAAACAGGCACAACCATGCACGACCACTCCATCGCTGAATTGCCTTCGCTGCGCCGGCAGAAAATCCTTTTGCTTCTTGAGCGTGACGGCAAGGTCATGGCCTCCGAGCTGAGCCAGCATTTTGCAGTCTCCGAAGACACCATTCGCCGCGATCTCGCCGAACTGGACAACGCCGGTCTGGTGCAGCGCGTGCATGGCGGGGCGTTGCCGCGACCGAAAGATTCCGGCAAGGATTACTTCACCCGCCTGGATGAGACGGACGAGATCAAAGTGCGCCTGGCGCAATTGGCGGCCCAGCACATCGAGAACGGGCAGATTGTGTTGTTCGACTCCGGCTCGACCACCTTGCAGGTAGCGCGGGCGTTACCCGCCGACATCTGCATTACCGCCGTGACCGCATCACCGCTGACGGCGATTGCCCTGTCCGAATACAAGGGCGTGAAAGTGATTCTGGCGGGCGGCGAATTGAATCCGCATTCGATGTCGGCGAGTGGTCAGGAAGCGCTGCGACTGCTGGCGGGGATCAAGGCTGATCTGGCGATTACCGGCGTTTGTGCGATTCATCCCGAGGTCGGGATCACCTCGCTGCATTTCGATGAAGTGCCGATCAAACAGGCGATGCTCAACAGCGCGACGCGGGTAATTGCGGTGACCACGGCGGACAAGCTCGGTGCGGTGGAGCCGTTCGTAGTGGCGCCGTGCACGCGCCTGCACAGGCTGATTACCGAGCGGCATCCGGGGTCGGGGAATGTCGAGGATTATCAGCGGTTGGGGATTGTGGTGGAGCAGTTGCCGGATTGAGTTTTTTGTTGGGTTTGAGGGCCTCATCGCGAGCAGGCTCACTCCTACAGGGGACCGCATTTCAAAATGTAGGAGTGAGCCTGCTCGCGAAAGGGCCGGTCCGGTCAGCGCAACCGCTCAAGCATCTGGTAATACCACATCCCCGCCGCCAGCAACGGGTTGCCGAGCAGGTCGCCCATCGGTACGCGAATGTGCTGGCACGCGGCGAAGGTGTCGAACTGCTCCAACTGCCCGGTGATCGCCCGGCTCATGATTTCGCCCATGATGTGCGTGGTGGCGATGCCGTGTCCCGAGTACCCCTGGCAGTACCAGACGTTGTCCGAGAGCTTGCCCAGTTGCGGGATGCGGTTGATGACGATGCCCATGGCGCAGCTCCACTGGTAATCGATCGGCACGCCTTTTAGCGCCGGGAACGTGCGCTCGATGCACGGGCGCAGTTCGGCGGCAATGTCCCGTGAGTCCTTGCCGCTGTAATTCGCGCCACCACCAAACAGCAACCGGCCGTCGGCGGTGAGCCGGTAGTAATCAAGGACGAATCGGCAGTCATAGACGGCGAGGTCTTCGCGGTTGATCTGTTGCGCCAGATCGCCGAGCGGCGCGGTGGTGACGATGCCGCCCATGGCCGGGAAAATCTTGCCCTTGAGCTGGCCCGGTTCGAGTTTGTGATAGACGTCGCCGGCAAGCATCACCTGATTGGCGTCGATCTGGCCGTGGGCGGTGCGCACGCCAGGGTTGTCGCCGTGCATGATCTCCAGCACTTCACTGTTTTCGAAGATCAGCGCACCGAGGCTTTCGGCCGCCCGCGCTTCGCCGATGCACAGGTTGAGCGGGTGCAGGTGCATGTTGCGGGTGTTCTTGATTGCGCCGTGGTAGAGCTCGCTTTGCAGCAGATCGCAAACCTGGCTGCGGTCGAGCAGGCTCACTTCATCGCCCAGACCTCGGCGCACGGCTTCGTCGTAGTCCTTGCGCAGATCGGTCATGTGGCTCGGCTTGTACGCCGCGTGCAGATGGCCGTGTTTGAGGTCGCACTGGATCGCATATTTCTCGACGCGCTGGCGGATGATTTCATGCCCGCGCCAGCGCAGGTGCCAGATGAAATCGTCGACGTCATCGCCAAGACTGGCGCGCATCTGTTTGCGCATCGCACCGTCGCCGGAGAGGCTGCCGGTGACTTGCCCGCCATTGCGTCCGGTGGCGCCCCAGCCAATTTTGTGGCTTTCGACGATGGCGACTTTCAGGCCTTTTTCCGCCAGTTCGACAGCAGTGGCGACACCGATGAAACCGCCGCCGATGATCACCACATCGACCTTGTGCCGGCCTTGCAGGGTGGGGTAGTCGGTGTCGTGGTTGAGGGTGGCGGTGTAGTAGGAATTGCAGCGAATGGTCATGTCAGGGTCCACAAAAATTCAGGTTGGTACACGGTCCCCTGTAGGAGTGAGCCTGCTCGCGATAGCGGTGCGTCAGTCAAAAATCAATTGTCTGACACACCGCTAT
>NZ_QETJ01000237.1:0-5526 GCF_003105095.1 Pseudomonas sp. NDM
CATTGCAAATGTAGGAGCTGCCGAAGGCTGCGATCTTTTGATTTTAGTAATCCCCACGCTTGCGAAACGCCCAGCGCCCGGCGATCACTGTGAACGTCGCCACCAGCGCAACCAGTACCCAAAACCCGTGGGGATCCTGCGACAGCGGCACGCCCCCCACATTCATCCCGAAAAAACCGGCAATGATGTTGATGGGCAAGGCCAGCACCGTCACCACCGTCAGGGTGAACAGTGTGCGGTTGCTCTGTTCGTTGAGGTTGGCGGCGATTTCTTCCTGCAGCAATTTGATCCGTTCACCGAGGGCGGTTAGGTCGTTGATGATCAGCGCAAACTCCTCGGTGGATTTGCGCAGCTCCTTGACGTCCTCCTTCTGCAACCACGGCGGCGGGCGGTTGAGCAGGCGCAGCAGCGAACCCGGCTCCAGTGCCAGTAGCCGTTGCAAACGTACCAGCACGCGGCGATTGGCACCGAGTTCAGCGCGGTTGGTCGACAAGCGCGAGGAAAGCAATTGGTCCTCGACCAGATCGACGCTCAGGCTGGTCTTGCGCACGATCTGCGTCAGCACTTCGCCCTGATCGCGCAGCAGGTGCACGAGCAATTCCGAGGGCGAACGAAAGCACTCGCCGGCCTTCACCGACGAGCGCAATTTATCCACCGAGTGCAGCGGTTGCAGGCGTGCGCTGACGATCAATTTGCTGCGCACGCAGACCCACAGCGTCGACACGTCCGAGGAGACCATGCTGCTGAGGTTGAACACCACATCGTTGACCACCGCCAGCAGCGCCGAGTCGACATGCTCGATGCGCGTCGAACGCGAACCCTCGTGCAAAGCCTCGAAAAATTCGTCGGGCAATTGCAGATGACTTTTCATCCAGCGCTCGCACGCAGCATGGGCCAGGTTCAGGTGCAGCCAGAGGAATTGGTCACTGTCGCTGTCGTCCTGCAAACAGCGCAACGCCGTCGCCGAATCGATCTCCCGACCGCGCTCACCGGGCAGGAAGCGAAAGCCGTAGAGCAGGCCAAACAGATCCGAATCGCGATGGCTGATATCGAGGCTATGGTTCATGGCGGCTCGCTGGGAGGAGGGTGTCTGGTAGAGGATTTTCAGGTTCACCTGAGCGGCATCATCGCAAGCTCACATGACCGTTTTGTGACAGTGAAATGACGTCAAATCAATGCGTTACCGACTGTCGGAAGATTCTCAAGAAGCGCTCTGGCGCGCCGATCCCAAGTGAGTTAGCTTGCGCGCCATTGGCTTCTGGCCATGGTGCGACGACAGGGAAGTCCGGCCATTTTTCACGTCCGCTCGGGCGTTCCTCATCCCTGCTTCGAGTACCTTGCAATGCTGCAAAAATCCCTGAGAGCGCAAATTCTCGCCCTGCTGAGCGGCAGTCTGCTGGCGATGCTGTTGATCGCGCTGGCCTGCTTTCACTTCCTCTCCAACGGCGTGCAAAGCTACAGCCAGTTGATCGCCGGCCCGTTGCACACTTCGCAACTGATCGATGAAGCCAACCTGCAGTTCAAGGTGCAGGTGCAAGAGTGGAAAAACGTCCTGTTGCGCGGCAAGCAACCGGCGGATCTGGCGAAATACTGGGGCCAGTTCGAAGAGCGTCAGCGCGACGTGCAGAACATTCTCGGCGAACTGGCCGGGCAGAAAGGCATCGAGACAAATCTGAAATCACGCATCGAACGTTTGCGCGAAGAGCATCGCCAGTTGGGTGCTGCCTACCAGAAGGGCCGTGATGCCTACGTGGCAGCCGGTGGTGAGCCAAGCGCCGGCGACGCAGCGGTCAAAGGCGTCGACCGCGCCACCAGTGAGCAAATGAGTGCGCTGGTCGCCGAGTTGCGCCAGCAGGGCACCGAGCAATCGGCGCTGATCAGTGCCAGCGCTGAGCGCACCGTGTGGCTGGGGCTGCTGGTGATGCTCGGGTCAGGCTTGCTGATCGGGTTGCTGAGCCTGTGGCTGGTCAGCCGCAACCTGATCGAGCCGATCCGCAACCTCATCGATTACGTCACTCGCTTGAGCCGTGGCCAGTTGGCCGAACGTGTAGTCAGCGAGCGCCGCGATGAGCTGGGCAACCTCGCCGCCGCCGCCAACACCCTGCGCGATTTCCTTGCCGACACCTTCACTCGGTTGCAGCGCAGCGCCAGCAATCTGGACAGCGCCAGCGGCGAGCTCAATGCCATTGCCACGACCATGGCCGGCGGCACCAACGAGCAATTCAACCGCACCGATCAGGTGGCCACGGCGATGAATGAAATGTCCGCCACCGCCCAGGAAGTCGCCCGTCACGCCGCTGATGCCGCGCGTGCTGCCGACGATGCCGATCAGTCGGCGCAGCAGGGCGAAAAGGTCATGCAAACCACCATTCATTCCATCACGCAGATGCGCGGCGAAATCGCCAACACCGCCACGGTGATCCGTCGTCTGGAAACCGATAGCGGTCGTATCGGCAAGGTGCTGGAGGTGATTCGCGGCATCGCCGAGCAGACCAACCTGCTGGCGCTCAACGCAGCCATCGAAGCGGCACGGGCGGGTGAGGCCGGGCGTGGTTTTGCCGTCGTCGCCGATGAGGTGCGCAACCTTGCCCAGCGCACGGCGGAGTCGATCATCGAGATCAACCAAATCATTCAGAACGTGCAGACTGGGGCTGTCGACGCCGCGCAGGCTATCGAGAGCGGCCAGGCGCGCAGTGATGAAAGTGTCGAGCAAGTGACCCAGGCTGGCGCGATGCTGGAGCGCATCACCCTGGCCGTGGAAGCCATTCGCGACATGAACCGTCAGATCGCCACTGCGGCTGAAGAGCAGACGTCGGTGGCCGAGGATATCTCGCGCAACCTGACTGAAATCACCGCGATTGCCAGCACCAATCTGGACAATGTGCAGCGCACCGAAAGTGCCAGTCAGAATCTGCATGGGTTGTCGGGGCAGTTGAATGAAGTGACGGCGCGGTTGAGTGCCTGATTTTGGCTGGCGGTTTGTCAGTGTTTTCGGCGTGATGGCTTTTGCCCCTCACCCTAACCCTCTCCCTAACCCTCTCCCAGAGGGAGAGGGGACTGACCGTGTTGATTGTTCGAGGTACGCCGACCTGAGATGTCGAGGTGCACTCAGGCTGGTAGTCGTTTGTGATGGCTTTTTAATTTTGAGGCGAACTCAGGCTCCGAAATTTCCCCGATCTGCTCCCTTTCCCCCTCGCCCCCTTGGGGGAGAGGGCTGGGGTGAGGGGGTAAAGTTTTCACTGGCAACTTATCAACAAAGCCAAACGCAAATCATAAAAAAACCGCACGATCTTAAATCGTGCGGCTCTTTAACAACGGTCTATCAAGTATCTTGCTTGTCGCTCAGCACTTTACCGGTGGTGGCATCAAAGTCCACGTCGAATTCTTTGCCGTCAGCAGTTTTAAGTTCGACTTCGTACTCGTAACCGTTGAAGTGGTTATCCAGGTCGGTGTCGGTAATCGTTGCGCCCGGGTGCAGTTTCAGGGCTGCTTCGTTCATCGATTCCAGCGACTTGATCTTGCCGTCCTTGACCAGTTGCGGGATCTGGTCGATACGCACGTCAGCCTGAGCCAGGCCAGCGGTAAGAGTCAGGGCAGCGGCGGTAAACAGGGCAGTCAAAGTTTTCATCGGTTCATTCCTTGGCAGTGCGTTGAAGTGGTTGATCTGTGTAAGTGGGTTCAGATTAACCAGCGCAACTTAACTCACCCTTAAATCTGCGCATCGCGAGGAAACCGCTCTTGTGGGAGCGAGCCTGCTCGCGAAGCAGACGACTCGATAACTAATCAGAAACCGTTCTTCTTCAAAACTTCATCAATGCTGCCAACCGCCGGACGCTTATAAAACTTCAACAGCTCACTGGCGCGGTTGGTAAAGATGCCATCGACACCCGCCGCCATGACTTTCTCGTAGTCCACCGGCTCATCGACGGTATAAACGTGCACCAGCATGCCCTGGTCGTGGGTGTACTGGTTCATCCACGGTTGCACCAGATCGGAATAGCTCTGGTCACCGCCATGCGTCAGCTTCGCCGAAGGGCCGGTGCCGATCGCGCCCTGGGCCTTGGCGTAGTCGACCCATTGCTTGAATTCAGCTTCGGATTTTGGCTCCTGCTTGCCGTAGAAAACGTTTTTGTCCTTCTCACCGGACGCGGCAAACGTCACGCCGGATTTCGGCTCGATGCTGCCTTCGCCGACCCACAACAGCAGGATCTTCGGCACTTGCGGCATTTCCTTTTCCAGCAGTTGCAGGCTGTTTTTGTCGAAGGTTTGCAGGATCACCTTGCCTTTGCCCTGACCGACGCCCAGCGCACTTTTCGCCAGTTTCGAACCGGCCGGACTGAGCCAGCCGCGATCCTGCAGTTTTTCCTTCAGGTCGTGTTCGATGCCGGGAAACAGCTGTGGCTCTTTGGTTTCGATGTACAGGCCCGGCTTGTGTTGCGGGTTGGCGCGGGCGATGTCGATGATTTCATCAAGAGTGAGGATTTTCAGCCCGGCGTAAGAGGGGCGCGCGCGGTCCGGGTACTTGGTGTTGAACCAACTGCCGGCGTCGAGGGTTTTCAGTTCGGCCATGGTGAACGCGGTGGCCGGGCTGTCCTTGCGCTCGGGGAATTTGCTGGCGACGTCGGTGGTGCGTTGCAGATTGTCGTCGTGCAGGGCGAAGAGCACGCCGTCCTTGCTGCGTTGCAAGTCCATTTCCAGGTAATCGGCGCCGAGGTCGCGGGCCAGTTTGTAGGCCGCTGCGGTGGATTCCGGGGCATCGAACGACGCGCCACGGTGGGCGATCACCGCCGGATGCGGAATGCCATGGGCGGCAGCAATTGCCTTGGGCTCAGGATGGCTGTCGGCGTGCGCCTGACCGAGACCGAACAACAGACTCAGCACCAGGGCGCTTCGGGTAAAAGTGGCAGGCATGGTCGAGTTCCTTTCGCAGGTTTTTTTCGAGACGTACCTTTTAACAATTGAAGCGCCGCTGGGCTATCGCCAGACCGACATAAAGCGAGCAAAACGGAAATTTCCTGCACTTTTGTGGCGCTGTTTGCAGTACGCTTGCCCCCGGCAGACGCCCCGGCAGAGGGCGCGCCGCTGTGTTGCCCTGCGTGTAAACCATCGATCATCTTTCGTGAGGTTTACCATGCGCATCACCTCCCAACTCATCTGCCAGGCCGCCGACAATCTCAAAGGCTTCGTCGGCCTCAACCGCAAGACCGGCCAATACCTCGTGCGCTTCAGCGAAGATTCGTTCGGCATGGACGTGGCCGATGACGGCATCATTCCGACCAGTGAGTTCGTCTGGGCACCGCTATCGGACACCACCATGACGCTCAAGCGCGAATTGATTCAGTTGCTGCTTGATCAACACATCGACGAGCGCATCAACATCAGCGAACCGTTGCGGGTTTACATGAGCAAGGTCGAAGTACCGGAGATTGTTGCAGTGCGAAGTCTGGTGCGCAGCTGAGGTTTGTAGTGTGGTTGCGGGCCTCTTCGCGAGCAGGCTCGCTCCCACAGGGATTTTGTGAACAGCAC
>NZ_QETJ01000238.1:0-5506 GCF_003105095.1 Pseudomonas sp. NDM
CCTTCGGCAGCTCCTACATGTTGTACACCCTGCCATTGTAGGAGCTGCCGAAGGCTGCGATCTTTTGATCTTGCTTCAACCGCGTCTATCGAGAATATTCACCACCAACCGATCTACCCAGCCCCACACCCGCTGCTTCACCCGCCGCCACAACGGCCGGCGCTGCCATTGCTCCAGGCTCACCAACTGACTCAAGCCGAAGTCCTTCTCAAAGCTCGCCTCCACCGCTGCCGTCAGCGCCGGATCCAGTGCCTCCAGATTCGCCTCCAGATTGAAACGCAGATTCCAGTGATCGAAGTTGCACGAGCCGATGCTCACCCAATCGTCCACCAGAACCATTTTCAGGTGCAGGAAGCACGGCTGGTATTCGAAGATCTGCACCCCGGCCTTGAGCAGGCGCGGGTAGTAGCGATGCCCGGCGTAGCGCACCGAAGGGTGATCAGTCCGCGGCCCGGTCAGCAACAGACGCACATCGACACCGCGTGCCGCGGCTTTGCGCAGGGAGCGGCGGATTTGCCAGGTTGGCAGAAAGTACGGCGTGGCCATCCAGATGCGTTGCTGGCCGCTGTTCAAGGCGCGGAACAGTGATTGCAGAATGTCGCGGTGCTGACGGGCATCGGCGTAAGCCACACGGCCCATGCCCTCGCCCTTGTCCGGCACACGCGGCAGGCGCGGTAACCCGAAATGCGCGGCCGGGCGCCAGGCGCGGCGGTAACGGTTGGCGATCCACTGCCGATCAAACAGCAATTGCCAATCGATCACCAACGGGCCGCTGATCTCCACCATGACTTCGTGCCACTCGCTGACATCATGGCCCGGCGTCCAGAATTCATCGGTCACGCCCGTGCCGCCGACCACCGCGAGGCATTGATCGACCAGCAGCAATTTACGGTGATCGCGGTAGAAGTTGCCGACCCAGCGCCGCCAGCTCAGGCGATTGTAGAAACGCAGCTCGACGCCCGCCTCGGTCAGGCGCTGACGCAGTGTCAGGGTAAACGCGAGACTGCCGTAATCATCGAACAGGCACCGGACGCGCACACCGCGCTCGGCCGCCGCGACCAGAGCCTGGACGATGGCTTCGGCGCAGGCGCCGGCCTCGACCAGATACAGCTCCAGTTCGATCTGCTCTTTGGCGAGGGCAATGTGCTCGAGCATGCGCGGAAAGAATTGCGGGCCGTCGATCAACAGTTCGAAACGGTTGCCGTCACGCCAGGGGAACACCGCACCGCGCATGTCAGCGCGCCGTGAAGATCAGCACCGCACCCACCGGCACCGACAGACTGATGGCCGACAGGTCGGCGAGTTTGCGCAGGTTTTCCAGGCCCGGCGCCAGATCGAAATCCTCGGCGTTGATCACCAGCGGCTCCAGGGTCACCACCTGAAAGCGTCGATCATCGAGACGCGTGGCGAGCAACTCGGCCGGGTATTCGTGCTGCTTGCCGTGCAGGCTGACGGTCAGCGGCAGGCGTAATTCCAGCTGCGCGCCGGGGGCCAGATCGTTGATCGGGCGCAGGTCGATCTGCGTGGTGATGGTCGCTGCGGGGAATTGCTCGATCTGGAACAGCTCTTTGCGCATGCGTTCATCACGCAGGGGAATGCCACTGTTGATCGATTCGAGCTCGACTTCGACTTCGGCGCGACCGTTGGGATCGACCTTGCCGTGCAGCACCAGAAAGCGCTGCACTTCCGACACGCTGGCATTTTTGGTGCTGACGAACGACAGCCGCGACGATTCGCCGTCCAGATACCAATTGGCCTGGGCCGGCAGTGCAGCGGCGGTCAACAGCAGACTGGCGAAGACTGTATAGAGGGAGCGGTTGAACATTGAACACTCGTGGGGGCGATAAACCTGCACGAACCTTAACCGCCTCCACGGTTATTGCAAACTGGAGATCACCACTGATTGATTGGCTGGTGAAATCCTGTAGGAGTGAGCCTGCTCGCGATGACGGCATATCAGTCGACATCTTTTTTAAATGTCAGACCGCTATCGCGAGCAGGCTCACTCCTACAAGGGGATCGGCTGTGGTCAGGGATTCAGGCGACAGCCCTGGCGTTCGCTCAGCCACTGCGCGCTGTTGCTGCGGCCCATGCCGCTGACGGTAATGGTTTTGCTCGACGGGTCATCGGTAAAACCGCTGGTTGGCAGCCACTGCTTCACATACCCGCGGCAATACCCGGCATCGTTGTTCATCACATACCGGCACGAGCAATATTCCTTGGCGGTGTAGGCGCTGATGATGTCCGCAAACGCCCAGAGATTCTCGCGTTCATACCAGCCCCAGCCGAGCAGTAACAACTGCAGCACCAGCAAAAAACGCTTCATGGCCGCACCGCCTGCAACACGCGTTTGAGCAGTTCGTTGTGCCGGTAGCTGCCATCGCGGTCATCGCCGTAACGCACGATCACCAGCTTCCGGCTGGGCATCACGTACAGCGCCTGGCCCCAGTGGCCGAGGGCGGCGAAGGTGTCGGGCGGGGCGTCGGGCCACGGTGATGCTGCGCCATCGACAGGACGATTGAGCCACCAATGGCCGCCCGGCACGGCTTCGTCCTGATGCGCCTTGTAGCCGGCAAACGGTGTGAGGTTGAACGCGAGCCAATCCTCGGGCAGCAACTGCCGATCGTTCCAGCGCCCGCCGCGCGCCATCAGCAGGCCGACCCGCGCCAGATCCCGTGCAGTGAGATAAGCATAGGACGAGGCGACAAAGGTGCCGCGGGCATCGCTTTCCCACACGGCATGGCGGATGCCCAAGGGTTCGAACAGTGCTGTCCACGGATAGTCGGCATAACGCTGCGGCCCCACGATAGTTTTCAGCGCGGCGGCGAGCAGATTGCTGTCGCCGCTGGAATAACGGAAAGCCTGACCCGGTGCGGCATAAGCGTCGTGGTTCGCAGTGAATGCCGCCATGTCGCGATGGCCCCGGGTGTAGAGCATCGCTACCACCGACGATTTCAGCGGGGCGTATTCGTAGTCTTCCTGCCAGTCCAGACCGGACGCCCAGTTGAGCAGATGGCCGAGGCTGATCGCCGGGTGTTTTTCCAGCGCCGGGTAGAACTTCAGGGCCGGGTCGTCGAGTTTGAACCGGCCTTCGCCGTAGGCCACACCGAGCACCGTAGCCAGCAGGCTTTTGCTGATCGACCAGGTCAAATGCGGGCTCTGAGCGGTGGTCGGGCCGGCGTAGCGTTCGTAGACGATCTGGCCGTCGCGGATGATCAACAAGGCGTCGGTGCGGATGCCCTTACGGGTGGCGTCGTCACGGGGCGGGAAGGCGTAACTTTCCAGTGCCTCGACGGCGGGGCCCGCGATCGGCGAGCCGATTGGCCATTGCTCATTCGGCCATTGTTCGGCGTGAGCGGTGAGGCTGATCAGCAGCAGGAACAGGGACAGGCCTTTGAACATGGTTGAGGCTCTGGGGTTGGTCTGCTGAGATTAGGCGGGGTTCATGACAGGTTGGTGGCGTTTCGTATATTGCTATCGCGAGCAGGCTCACTCCTACAGTTTGATCGCATTCCAACTGAACAAACGCGATCAACTGTAGGAGTGAGCCTGCTCGCGATGAGGCCAGTCAGGCCGATGCAAGAGCCTTGGCCAAGCGCTTCGCCCTCGCCCCCGCCGGCCACCGCCAATTCGAACGGCGTGACGTTGCCCAGCGCCTGCGACAACGTTGCAAAACCTTCGGCCAGATCAGCAGCGGCGGGCAGGCGTTCACGGCGGTGCAGCAGTTCTGTCCAGGGCACGGGCGCCTCCTTGTGGGCTGTCATATAAGCATCACCGAACGTTCATGGCGATGACACCGGGGCTACATAGCCTGACTTTGCACAACACGGCTGCATAAAGAAAGTCGATCGGCTGCAACCCACGACGGGTTAAAGGCCCGTACGGAGATTCACATGACGCAAATCGCCCGCATCAGCGACACCGGCAATGAACGCCGCCTGCAAGCCGAACGCCTGGTCGGCGCCGAAGCCTTGCAGCAAGCCCAGGCCCTGCGCTTCGCCGTCTTCAGCGGCGAGTTCAACGCCAAATTGAAAGGCGCGGAACTGGGTCTGGACATGGATGATTATGATGTTCACTGCAGCCACATCGGCGTGCGTGATCTGAACACCGGGCGTCTGGTCGCAACCACGCGTTTGCTCGATCACACCGCCGCCAGCAGCCTCGGCAAGTTCTACAGCGAAGAAGAATTCAGCCTGCATGGGCTCGCGCATCTGCAAGGTCCGATCCTGGAAATCGGCCGCACCTGCGTCGACCCGGCGTACCGCAACGGCGGCACCATCGCCGTGCTCTGGGGCGAGTTGGCCGAAGTACTCAATCAGGGCGGCTACAGCTATCTGATGGGTTGCGCGAGCATTCCGATGCAGGACGGCGGCATTCAGGCCCACGCAATCATGCAGCGTTTGCGCGAACGTTATCTGTGCACCGAACACCTGCGGGCCGAGCCGAAAAATCCGCTGCCGACGCTGGATATCCCCTCCAACGTCATCGCCGAAATGCCGCCGCTGCTCAAGGCTTACATGCGCCTCGGTGCGAAGATCTGCGGCGAGCCGTGCTGGGACGAAGACTTCCAGGTCGCCGACGTGTTCATCCTGCTCAAGCGCGACGAACTCTGCCCGCGCTACGCCAGGCACTTCAAGGCGGCGGTGTGATGAGCCGGTTGCGGGTGTACGCGCGAATCGCGCGAGTGCTGCTGGTGGTGACGCTGGGATTGACCATGGCCAGCGTCTTCGGCGTGTTCGAGCGCATCGGTCTGGCCCATTCGATGGAGCGGCGCCAGCGCTGGTCGCGCTTCTTCATGGCGCGGCTGAGCAACGCCCTGCCCTTTCGCGTGAGCGTGCACGGTGAGCTGCCGAAACAGCCGATGCTGTGGGTCAGCAATCACGTGTCGTGGACCGATATTCCGCTGCTGGGCATGCTCACGCCGCTGTCGTTTCTGTCCAAGGCCGAAGTGCGCACCTGGCCGGTGGCCGGTTGGCTCGCGGCCAAGGCCGGCAGTCTGTTCATCCGCCGTGGTTCGGGCGACAGCCAGTTGATCCGCAAACAGATGACCCGTCATTTGCAAACCGAACATTCACTGCTGATGTTCCCTGAAGGCACTACCACCGACGGCCGTTCGCTGCGCACTTTCCATGGTCGCCTGCTGTCGGCGGCGATCGATTCGCAGGTGATGCTGCAACCGGTGGCGATCCGTTACCTGCGCGAGGGCAAAATCGATGCGCTGGCGCCGTTCATTGGTGACGATGATCTGCTCTCGCATCTGATGCGCCTGTTCAGCCATGACTGCGGCGATGTCGAAGTGCATCTGCTCAAACCGATTGCCTGTCAGGGCCGCGAGCGCGCGGCGCTGGCGTTCGAAGCGCAGCAGGCGGTGCAGAAGGTGTTGTTTGGATCGATTCCGGAAAGCCGACAATCGCCAATGCGCCCGGCAATTGCTGCCTGAAACACAAATCCCCTGTAGGAGTGAGCCTGCTCGCGATGGCGGTCTGTCAGTCACATTTGCATGAAC
>NZ_QETJ01000239.1:0-5376 GCF_003105095.1 Pseudomonas sp. NDM
GATAGCGGAGTGTCAGTCTGCAATTCTGGTCACTGACAGACCGCTATCGCGAGCAGGCTCACTCCTACAACGGGCGCGGCGTCGTCAAAAAGCAATCACAGCTGCAAGATCAGCGTCTTCAGCGGTGGCTGCTGATCACGCGAGGGGAAGTCGGCGCCCGGGGTCATCACGCTCCATTCACGCACTGGGCGGCCGGCTTTTTCGGCGCAGCGCAGCACTTGTTCGCGCCAGTCGTCCATGCTGACTTTCGCCAGGTTGTTGCAGCAGATCAGCACGCCGTCATCGGCGGTAGTAAGCAGCGCGGGTTTGAGCAGGCTTTGATAATCGCGCAGCAGGTCGACGGTGCCGAATGCGCTTTTGGCCCACGCCGGCGGGTCGAGCAGCACCAGATCGTATTGGCGCTGTTCGAGGCGCTGATAGCTCGGCAACTTCTGCCCGCGCCGCTGGCTGATCGGCAGGCCAGCAAGCTGACGGATCGCCGGGAAGTAATCGGACTGAATGAATTGCATCTCCGGCAGTTGCGGGTTGAGCAAACCGTTCTCGCGCCCGACCGCCAGATTGCCCTCGGCGAAATCGAGGTTGCACACCTCGAGCGCACCGCCGGCCGCAGCACTGAGGCCAACGCCACAGGTATAGGCGAACAGGTTGAGCACGCTTTTGCCTTGCGCGTGATCCTTGACCCAGCCGCGCGTATTGCGCAGGTCGAGGAACAGCAGCGGGTCCTGCCCGGCATGACGCCCGCGCACGCGGTAGTTCAGGCCCCATTCATGGCCGACCAGATCGGCCAGTGCGGCGTCATCGGCTTTATAGACACTGTCCTCGCGATCAATCCGCGAATTGCCACGGGAGCGGTCGTTGTAGACCAGCAGGGTGTCGAAGCCCAGCGTCTGGTTGACCATGGCGTGCAGTTGCAGCAGGTCGTCACGCTCCAGCGTCTGATGAAAACTCTGCACCAGCAGTTGCGGGCCGTAGCGGTCGATGGTCAGGCCGCCGGCGCCTTCCTGGCTGCCATGGAACAGCCGATAGCAATCGGTGCCCTGGCTGTGCAGCGCAGCGAGCAGGTCCTGGCGTTGATCGAGGGCGGCGCGCAGCGCCTGATTCAAGGAAGACATGCGGGCGCCTTGCTGAGGGGAATTGGGGCGCGGGAGTTTAACAGTTTGCCGGGGGATCGCGTGATGGCCTTCGCGAGCAGGCTCGCTCCCACATGTGCAATGCGATCACCTGTAGGAGCGAGCCTGCTCGCGAAGCTATTGATTCAAACGTTTATCAACGAGGTCCTGCACCACGCTTGGGTCAGCCAGCGTCGAAGTGTCGCCCAGACTGTCGAGCTCGTTGCAGGCAATCTTGCGCAGGATCCGCCGCATGATCTTGCCCGAGCGGGTTTTCGGCAGCGCCGGTGCCCATTGGATCAGGTCCGGTTTGGCGAAGCTGCCGATCTCCTTGCTCACATGTGCCAGCAAGTCTTTCTTCAGCTCTTCGTTGGCCTCGGTGCCGTTCATTGGCGTGACAAACGCGTAGATGCCCTGGCCTTTGACGTCGTGTGGATAACCGACCACCGCTGCCTCGGCGATGCTGTCGTGCAGCACCAGTGCGCTTTCCACCTCGGCGGTACCGATACGGTGGCCGGAAACGTTGATCACGTCGTCGATGCGCCCGGTGATCCAGTAATCGCCATCCTCATCGCGGCGGGCGCCGTCGCCGGTGAAGTAATAGCCGGGGTAGGGCTTGAAGTAGGTGTCGATCATCCGCTGTGGATCGCCGTAGACGCTGCGAATCTGCGCCGGCCAGCTCGATTTGATCGCCAGCACGCCGCTGCCGGCGCCGTGGATTTCCTTGCCGTGTTCATCAAGCAATACCGGCTGCACGCCGAACATCGGTTGCGTCGCGCAGCCGGGTTTGATCCGTTGGGCGCTGACCAGCGGGCTGAGCATGATGCCGCCGGTTTCGGTCTGCCACCAGGTGTCGACGATCGGGCAGCGCTGTTCACCGACAACGTTGAAATACCAGTCCCACGCTTCCGGGTTGAT
Organism: Pseudomonas sp. NDM; assembly: GCF_003105095.1. Taxonomy (NCBI): domain Bacteria; kingdom Pseudomonadati; phylum Pseudomonadota; class Gammaproteobacteria; order Pseudomonadales; family Pseudomonadaceae; genus Pseudomonas; species Pseudomonas sp. NDM. The sequence continues at coordinate 2,028 of NZ_QETJ01000239.1, forward strand.
CGGCTCACCGACGCTGCCGAGCAATCTCAGGCTTGCGCGCGAAGTTTCCTTCAACGGCCCGGCGCCTTCGCGCATCAGCGCGCGCAGGGCGGTCGGTGCGGTGTAGAAGATGTTGACCTTGTGTTTGTCGATGACCTGCCAGAAACGCGAACTGCTCGGGTAGCTCGGCACGCCTTCGAACATGAGTGTGGTCGCACCGTTGGCCAGCGGCCCGTAGACGATATAACTGTGGCCGGTGACCCAGCCGACGTCGGCGGTGCACCAGAACACTTCACCGTCGCGGTAATCGAGCACGTACTTGAAGGTCATAGCCGCTTGCAGCAAATAGCCGCCAGTGGTGTGCAGCACGCCTTTGGGTTTGCCGGTGCTGCCGGAGGTGTAGAGGATGAACAACGGGTCTTCGGCGTCCATCGGTTCCGGCGGGCAATCGTCGTCGACTTCGCGTATGGCCTGGTGATACCAGAGGTCGCGGCCCTCGAGCCAATCGACCTCGCCCTGAGTGTGCTGGACGACCACAACGGTGCTGACGTTCGGGCAACTTTGCAGGGCTTTGTCGACGTTGTTTTTCAGTGGCACGAAGCGCCCGCCGCGTACGCCTTCATCAGCAGTGATGACGGTGCGGCAGTCGGCGTCGAGGATACGGTCGCGCAGGGAATCCGGCGAGAATCCGCCGAACACCACCGAATGAATCGCGCCGATCCGCGCACAGGCAAGCATGGCGTAGGCGGCTTCGGGGATCATCGGCATGTAGATGCACACCCGGTCGCCTTTCTTCACGCCACGGCATTTCAGCACGTTGGCCAGGCGGCAGACGTGGTGATGGAGTTTCTTGTAAGTGATCTGCGCCGATTCGGCAGGGTCGTCGCCTTCCCAGAGCAGGGCGGTCTGTTCGCCACGTTGTGCGAGGTGACGGTCGATGCAGTTGTAGCTGACGTTGAGCTTGCCGCCGGCGAACCAGGCCGCTTCACCGGTTTTCAGGTCATAGCGCTGGACGGTCTGCCACGGCGTGCTCCAGTCGAGAAAACGCGTGGCCTGCTCGGCCCAGAATGCGCTGGGGTGTTCAATCGACTCGCGGTACAGCCGCCGGTAGTCTTCCTGGCTCAACTGAGCAGCCTGGCGCACGGCATCGGCTTCGGGGAACGTGCTGATATCGAACATGACGGTTCCTTATTCTTGTGGTGCGACAGGAATAAAGATGCGCCGAGCGCTGCGCAGGTTCAAGTCATGCGCCAAAACAACTGTGGGAGCGAGCCTGCTCGCGAAGGCGGAGTATCAGTCAACAAAGGTGTTGAATGAAAAACCGCTTTCGCGAGCAGGCTCGCTCCCACAGGGGAACAGCGTTAGACCGAAGGCCGCTTTTAGCCGCGATGACGCCCGCGGAAGTAGTTGATCAGGCCCTGAGTCGAGGCATCGTCAGCCACGGTCTCGTCGCTGCCGACCAGACGGTTATAGACGCCTTTGCCCAATTCCTTGCCCAGCTCCACACCCCACTGGTCGAAGGCATTGATGCCCCAGACCACGCTTTGCACGAACACTTTGTGCTCATACATGGCAACCAGTGCGCCGAGGCGGCGCGGGCTGATGCGTTCGACCACCAGGGTGTTGCTCGGACGGTTGCCCGGGATCACCTTGTGTGGCGCCAGTTTGTGCACTTCGTCTTCGCTCATGCCTTTGTCGCGCAGTTCGGCTTCGGCTTCCGGCAACGTCTTGCCGAGCATCAGCGCCTGGCTCTGCGACAGGCAGTTGGCGTACAGCCACTGGTGATGGTCGGAAACCGGGTTGAAGCTGACGATCGGCACAATGAAGTCGGCCGGGATCAATTGGGTGCCCTGATGCAGCAACTGGTGGTAAGCATGCTGACCGTTGCAGCCGACGCCGCCCCAGATCACCGGGCCGGTATCGGTCGACACCGAGGTGCCGTCCTGGCGCACGCTCTTGCCGTTGGACTCCATGTCCAACTGTTGCAGGTGCTTGGTGATATTGCGCAGGTAGTGGTCGTAAGGCAGGATCGCGTGGCTTTGCGCGCCCCAGAAATTGCCGTACCACACGCCGAGCAGAGCCAGCAGCACCGGCATGTTCTGTTCGAACGGCGCCGTCTGGAAATGCTGGTCCATGGTGTAGGCACCGGACAGCAGTTCCTTGAAGTTGGACATGCCGATGGCCAGGGCAATCGGCAAACCGATGGCCGACCACAGCGAGTAACGACCGCCGACCCAGTCCCACATCGGGAAGATGTTTTCTTCGCGGATACCGAAGGCCACAGCCGCGGCGTTGTTGCTCGATACGGCGATGAAGTGGCGATACAGCTCGGCTTCGGAGCCGCCCTGCGCCAGGTACCAGGCGCGTGCAGCCTGAGCATTCTTCAGGGTTTCGAGGGTGTTGAAGGACTTTGACGACACGATGAACAGCGTGGTCTCGGCGCGCAGTTTCTGCGTCAGCTCGTGAAATTCACTGCCGTCGATGTTCGCCAGATAATGGCAACGCACACCTTTCTGCGCGTAGGACAGCAGCGCTTCGGACACCAGTTCAGGGCCGAGGAACGAACCACCGATGCCGATGTTGACCACGTCGGTGATCGGCTTTTCGGTGTAACCGCGCCACAGGCCGTCGTGGATTCGTCCGACCAGATCAGTGATCTGGTTCAGCACCTTGTGCACTTCCGGCATCACGTTGACACCGTTGACCGACAACTTGTCGCCAACCGGGCGGCGCAGGGCGGTGTGCAGCGCCGGGCGGCCTTCGGAGGCGTTGACGATTTCGCCGTCGAACAGCGCTTGGATCGCGCCCTTCAGATCGACTTCATTGGCCAGACCCACCAGCAGGTTGCGGGTCTCGGCGTTGATCAAATTCTTCGAATAGTCGAGAAACAGGCCGCAGCTGCTGAGGGTGAATTGATTGAAACGCTGCGGATCGGCGTTGAAGGCTTCGCGCATGCTGAAATCCTGCATGGCTTGGCGGTGATCTTTCAACGCTTGCCAGGCGGGCAGAGCGGTAACGTCGTGAGGAGTGCGGTAGTACGCCATCGCTGCGGTTTTCCTTTTTACTTGAACGGCCTTTTGAACACGGTACAGATCAGCCATGCCCTTTTAGCGCATGGGATCAACTGCGTCGACACGATATCCGGACACAGGGCGAATACAGTAAACCTCGCGCCGCGTTCTGTCTTGACTTTGTCTGACCAGATCCCTGTACTTTTTTAACATCCGAACGGGAATCTGGCCGACAAACGGAGGTGCCCGGCCGAGGGGGAAGGGCCTGAAGCAATCTTTCCAGCGCCAAAAAAACCTGTAGGAGTGAGCCTGCTCGCGATAGCGGTCTGTCAGTCAAAGCGTTGTTGACTGATTTACCG
>NZ_QETJ01000240.1:0-5364 GCF_003105095.1 Pseudomonas sp. NDM
AAGAACGTGGGGTCCTGCAAGACCTCGAGTACTTCTACGACCGCGTCGGCAACATCACCCGCATCGAAGACCACGCTTTTGCACCGCGATATTTCGCCATCCAAATCGCCACCGGCCCTGACCATGATCAACCGCGCCCCTTTCCGTTTCACCCTGCTTGCCATGCTCTGCGGTCTGACCGGCACCGCCCACGCCAGCGGCTTTTTCGACGACGCCAAAAGCGACGTGCTGCTGCGCAACTTCTATCTCAGCAACGACTACCGCTCGCTTGCACCCTCCGGAAAAAACTACAAACAGGAATGGGCTCAAGGCTTTATCGGTAACTTCTCATCCGGTTTCACCGAGGGCACAGTCGGATTCGGCATCGATGCCCACGCCTTCGCCGGGCTGAAACTCGACGGTGGCAAAGGGCATTCGGGCACGGGTCTGCTTCCGGTCGACAGCGATGGTCGCAGCGAACACGACTACTCCAGCGCCGGCGGTGCGCTCAAATTGAAAGTCTCCCGTACCACCCTCGCCTTCGGTGAAATGACCGTAGAGAACCCGGTCTTCGACACCTCCGACAAACGCCTGCAACCGGAGTACGCCACCGGTTTTCTGCTCAACAGCGCCGAGTTCGACGACGTCAATCTGGTCGCCGGACATTTCACCGCGTTCAAGAACCAGGACAGCTCATCGGGCAAAGGTGATTTCTACGGCTATGGCGCCAACACCGAGGCCGGCGGGATCAGTTTTATCGGCGCCGACCTGTTCGGCGCAAGCCCCATCGGCGGCGCACTTTACGCCTCCGAGCTAAGCGACACCTGGCACCAGTACTACGGCAACCTGCACTTCAAACAGTCCGGCGTGCTGCTCGACGCCAACCTCTACCACACCCGCGACACCGGCCGCGCATTGGCCGGCGAGATCGATAACACCGCGTTCAGCCTATCCGGCAAATACAGCTTCGGCCCCCACGCGGTGATGCTCGGCTGGCAGCGCATCAACGGCGACACGCCGTTCGACTTCGTTGGCGGCGACTCGATCTACCTCGCCAACTCGATCAAATACGCCGACTTCAATGGCGCCAACGAACGTTCCTGGCAAGCCCGCTACGATCTCGACTTCGGCGCCTTCGGCATTCCCGGCCTGAACTTCATGACCCGCTACGTCCGCGGCAGCCACATCGACGGCACCCACGCCCCCAAGGGCGGCGCGTACAACCCGTTCGACGCCGACAGCGGCGACTATCAACCGCAACAGGGTGATGGCGGCAAGCACTGGGAACGCGACATCGACCTGAAATACATCGTCCAGTCCGGTGCCGCGAAGGATTTGTCGGTACAGCTTTCCCACGTCACCCACCGCGCCAACGAAGCGCAGGCTGGCGATGACATTGACCGGATTTACGTGGTCGTCCAGTACCCACTTGGTTTCTGAAAGAAACACTCACGTCCCTTTGCAATACGGCCCCATGTAGGAGTGAGCCTGCTCGCGATAGCGGTGTGTCAGTCAACACCAATTTCTCGGGAGGACGCCATCGCGAGCAGGCTCACTCCTACATCGGATGCGTTTCCCATCCAAACAGTAGCCGAATCTATCCTTGCAGCACGGCGATCACCGCTAGCCAAATGCCATCACCTCCCTTATCCTGCGCACCCGCAAAAAAAGCCAAGCCAGGAAGGCATTGATTGACCTTCCTGTTTGTAGTCAATCAACACACCCGGATTCAGGGATGAACATGTTCCAGTTATTCAAACTCGGCATGGCCGTTGTGCTCGCCGCGACGCTCAGCGGCTGCATTACCGAAAGCGCCTCATGGGTCAGCGAACCCTTGCAACCCAAGGCCAGCGAGCCAGTCAGTTACCTCGTGGGCTCAATCGGGCCGCAATCTCTCAAGCAGTCCGCTGCTGATAACCAGCGAATCTTCTTCCGCAAACGCGGTTCGGAGTACGGGGCCGCCGGTGTCTGGAAAATGGCCGGCGCTTACTCAACGCCGCAGGATATTCAGGACGGAGTCGGCGCAGCGAGCGTATTCGTGCTGCCGCTCAAGCCGGGCGATTACGAGTTCTATGATTTCCAGTTCTTTTCCGCACGCTACCAACCAGGGCTCGGCACCGTTTTCACCTCAGCCGAGGCCCGCGAGAAATTCAACCTGCCGATGCGCCTTGAAGCCGGCAAGGCCTATTACATCGGTGAGTTCCGTTCGTTTTGCATGACCGCAGGATTCTGCGCGTTCCGCTGGAATGATCAAAACGCCCGCGATGCCGCCGTCGCTCAGCGCATGACCCCAGGGCTGCCAACCCTGCAACCGCTGAAGCTCGACCTGAAAAACGCTGAGCCCTACATCTTTACCGGCCCTACTCCAGGTGCGGCCGTGGACGCCAAACCATGAAAACAGTCATCGCCCTCACCGCCGCCGCTCTGTTGACCGGTTGCGCGGCCACCAACACCTTGCCAGAGCGCACGCTCGCGGACGGTCAAGATTATCTGCAGCCGATTCACGTTATCGTCGATGACCCGGAAAACGGCTCCAGCCTGCGCAACCACCTGCGTCAGACCGGCGTGTTCCGCACCATCGAAACCGGCAGCGGCAAAGCTGACGAGTACAGCGTGCAGGTCAAACTCAATGTGGAGCGTCACCTGCCGGCGTTTCCGGTCATCCTGCTGAGCAGCGCGACGTTGTTCCTGCTGCCGCTGTCGAACGAATTCGACACGCAAAGCGAATTCACCGTGTTCCAGGGTGACAAGCGCCTGAAGCAATACACCTATCGCAACACCACTGAAAAATACATCTGGCTGCTGGATCAGGGCGGTGAGATGCGCGAACAGAACCTCAGCCGCATCGCTCGCGCCTTCGCGCAGGATGTGCAGCAAGACCGGCTGATCCCGGCAGTCGCGCAATGAATCTCGCCATGATGAGAGTCGCTGGCCTGCTCTGCGCCTCACTGATGCTGGGCGGCTGCGCCAACACCTTGCAACCGCTCGACTACCATGCCGACCAAGCCTATGTGCCGGTCACGCTCGGCATGGGGCCGGCGTATACGCGCATCGACGAGCAGCATCAGCGCGAAACCATCAGCGTCCTGAAAAAAACCGGCGCGTTCTCGATGCTCGATGGCGGTTACACCCGCAACGGCTACAGCCTGTTGATCACCGAACCCGGTGACGGCAATGTCAACTGGCTGGCGCTGGTCAACGTCTTCACACTGTTCACCTTCCCGATGCCCTACCACTACCAGGACAACCTGCGCGGCTCGGTCTTCAAGGATGGTCAACTGCTCAAAACCTACAACTACTCGCGCGAGGGCTGGAGCGTATTGGCATGGTACGTGCCGATTCCAGCGTTTGAAAACAAACGGCAGATGCTCGATCAGTTATTGCGCGAGATGGATCGGGACCGGCTGATTCCTTACAGCCACTAGCGTTTTTTCAAGGCCAGGAGGCCGTTCTACCCCATGAAGATAAAGCACATCTGGCTGTCGGCCATACGCACGCTCAACACGCCAAGCCAAACGGTTAACGCCAATGACCTCATGTCGCACTGGCAAGCACTGCAGCAGAGCGGCGCGATCACCCTTGGCGATATCAATGTTTTCATTGGCGAGAATGGCTCGGGTAAATCAACCGTCATCGACATGGTCAGGGCGTTGAAACACCCGGAAATACTGGCCTCGCTCCCACGGGAAAATCCGCCGCGACAGATTCTGCCCGGCTACAGCATCAGCTTTGATAATGACGACAATTGGTCGTACTTCTTTTCCGGAAATACGTTCGACCCGGATCTGGACTGCATTGAAAACGTCGCGTGCAGTCAGCTCCTGCTCATACCCAGCCAACGAAAACACTATGTGCGTTCCAGCGACCTGCACAAGCACGCCCTGTTTTCACCCGTACCGCGTTTTTACGAATACGCCAATATTCATTACCGCAACGGCATGACGCTCGAAGATCAATTCAGCGAAGACGCTGTCGCGGAACTGAACAAAAGCAAGCCGTTTCTGTGCAGCCTGGCGACTGATCGGCAAGGGAGTTTCGGTGCCACGCTGATTGACGACGGCACTTTCCAGCTCGGCGAGGACGGTCGTTTGTCGGTGTGGATCAAGGACGACCCCAAAATGCCCAACCAACTACCCGTGAGCTGGCTTCCCACAGGCTGGAAGTCTTATGCGCTGATGGCCGCCTGGCTGCGAAATTGCCCGAAGCATGCCATCTGCCTGCTGGAGGAACCGGAAAGTCACCTGCATCCGAAAATGCTCAGGTTTGTGATGGATTCCCTGATCGAAATTGCCACCGAACGCCATCAACAACTGCTGATCAGCACGCATTCTGCGACCGTCATCAATATCGCGGCGAAAGACAAACTAACGTTGTTCGAGATGTGCGGAAGCCATATCAAGAGCCAGCCCGATCGGCGCGACATTCTTGATCGTTTGGGCTATCTGGCGTCGGATATCCTGCAGGCCAACTGCATCGTCTGGGTTGAAGGGCCCTCAGACCGTACGTATCTCAACTACTGGCTGGCAGGCCGTGCCCCCGAGCTAGTTGAAGGTATTCACTATTCGGTCATGTATTACGGCGGCAGGCTGCTGAGCCACCTCGGCGTAGCGGAAGAAAACGAAGACGACAGTGAAGATAACAGTGCCGACTTCATCAATCTGCAGTCGTTGAACAGAAACTCGGCGATTCTGATCGACAGCGATAAATCCAGCGCCAAGGGAAAACTGCGCAAGACCAAAGAGCGCGTGATTAAAGAGATCCAGGCTAACGGCGGCGTCGCTTGGGTCACCAAGGGTCGGGAAATCGAGAACTACATCGCCCCCCAATATATGGAAGTGGCGATCAAGCAAGTTCACCGTACTGCCAAACGCATCGTTTCCCAGTCGATCTGGGCCAATGCCCTGGAATACAAGAAGCTTCACGCACGCAAGAAAACCGTGGCCAACAAGGTCAAGGTCGCGGCGAAGATCAGCAGTGAGTACAAGCCAGATTATTCGGTTCTGGACCTCGGCGAGCGCATTGATGAGCTATGCACATTCATTCGCAAATGCAACTGAACTGCCTGGGCACTGAAGCTCCGGCAACGAGCGCCTGATCAGGCAGGCTCGCTCGCGCAGCGCCATGGATTTCTCATGCGACAAGGACCCGTCCTGCCTTGACGAGATCGCACCCTCGATCATTACCTCTGCCCACCCGGCTCCACGCAACCACCGTTAAGCGACGCCGTCACCGCCGTAAGGCGCTTGCAACCGACGAAGCTTTCTCGGGCGCAGCGTCCGGAAAGGCGACCGCTCGTCGGATATCACCGCACACCTGTCAAGTCTGACAGGTGTGCATTCACGCCAAGTCGCGTTAACTCGTTCCGTCACTTCCCGTCGGAGCCGT
>NZ_QETJ01000241.1:0-5331 GCF_003105095.1 Pseudomonas sp. NDM
CGATAGCGGTGAGTCAGTCACCGAAGATATTGACTGAAATTCCGCTATCGCGAGCAGGCTCACTCCTACAGGGGAGTTGTGTTTTGTCTGACCGAACCCGCTAAATTGCCTGCACCCCAACCCGTATTCATGAGGAGAGCGCGCGTGTCGCCAAGCCTGTTCCGACGATAACCATCAGCCCGCTGTGCGTTTTTCGTTTCGCCCCTTTTTTCGGCTGCTCTTTATTACAGGCCCAGGTTCATGCCCGAATACGTCAATTGGCTCCGCCACGCGTCTCCCTACATCAATGCCCACCGCGATTGCACCTTCGTCGTCATGCTTCCCGGCGACGGCGTCGAGCATCCGAATTTCGGCAATATCGTCCACGACCTGGTCTTGCTGCACAGCCTCGGCGTGCGTCTGGTGCTGGTGCACGGTTCGCGCCCGCAGATCGAAACCCGCCTCGCCGCCCGTGGCCTGACCCCGCATTACCATCACGGCATGCGCATCACCGATGCCGCGACTCTGGAATGTGTGATCGATGCGGTTGGCCATTTGCGTATCGCCATCGAAGCGCGGCTGTCGATGGACATGGCCTCTTCGCCGATGCAGGGTTCACGCTTGCGCGTGGCCAGCGGCAACCTCGTCACGGCGCGGCCGATCGGCGTGCTGGAGGGCGTCGACTATCACCACACCGGCGAAGTGCGTCGGGTCGACCGCAAGGGCATCAACCGCCTGCTCGACGAGCGTTCGATCGTGCTGCTGTCGCCGTTGGGCTACTCGCCGACCGGTGAAATCTTCAACCTTGCTTGCGAAGACGTCGCCACCCGCGCCGCGATTGATCTGGGCGCGGACAAGCTGCTGTTGTTCGGCGCCGAGCTCGGCCTGATCGACGAGAACGGCAAACTGGTGCGCGAACTGCGCCCGCAACAGGTGCCGGCGCATCTGCAGCGCCTGGGCATGAGCAACTATCAAGCGGAGTTGCTCGATGCCGCCGCCGAGGCCTGCCGTGGCGGCGTGGCGCGCAGCCATATCGTTAGTTACGCCGAAGACGGCGCGCTGCTGACCGAACTGTTCACCCGTGACGGTGGCGGTACGCTGGTCGCGCAAGAGCAATTCGAACTGGTGCGCGAGGCGGCGATTGAAGACGTCGGCGGCCTGCTCGACCTGATAAGTCCGCTGGAAGAGCAGGGCATTCTGGTGCGCCGTTCGCGTGAAGTGCTGGAGCGCGAGATCGAGCAGTTCAGCGTGGTCGAGCGTGAAGGGATGATCATTGCTTGTGCGGCGCTGTATCAGATTGCCGATTCCGATGCGGGCGAGCTGGCGTGTCTGGCGGTGAATCCGGAATACCGCCATGGCGGCCGCGGCGACGAATTGCTTGAGCGCATCGAAACCCGGGCGCGGGCGCAGGGTTTGAAAACCCTGTTCGTGCTCACCACCCGCACTGCGCACTGGTTCCGTGAGCGCGGGTTCGAGCCGAGCAGCGTCGAACGCCTGCCAGCGGCGCGGGCGTCGCTGTACAACTATCAGCGCAATTCGAAGATTTTCGAAAAAACTCTGTAAAACCGTGTCGCACCGTCGCTCCCACAGGAAAGCGCATTCCAGTGTGGGAGCGACGGTGCGACGATTCGACCTGCTCGCGAAGCTTTTTACTGGGTGATGAATTTCGCGCTGACGTAAGGCGAGTAATCCGGCAGCACCGTCTCGACCTTGCCCTGTTCTTTCAGGAATTTCGCCGTTTCAGCAATTGCCTTCGCGGTGCCGCCGTCCAGCAGCGCCGTGGTTTGCTGCGCCTTGGCATCCGGGAATGCCGAACCGGCCAGCAGTTCCGGCACATCCGCCGCGTTGGCACCAGTCAGTTTGGCGATTTTCTGCACAGGCACCGAGTCGGCTGTCCAGCCGTCCTTGTGCGCGGCGTAATCAGCGAAGGAGTCCAGGGTGACCTTGGCGAATTTCGCCACGACCTCGGGATGCTTCTCGGCAAAATCCTTGCGCGCGACCCACACCTCGAATGTCGGCGCACCCCACTGGCCGACTTGTGCGGCGTCGGTCAGGGTCTTGCCTGTCTTGCGAATCTCGCCCAGCGCCGGAGACCAGACAAACGCCCCGTCAATGTCGCCACGCTTCCACGCGGCGGCGATTTCCGCCGGTTGCAGATTGACCACTTTGACTTGCGAAGTATTCAGGCCCCAGTGCTTCAGCGCCCCGAGGAGACTGTAGTGCGAGGTCGATACGAACGGCGTGGCGATGGTCTTGCCGACCAGATCCTGCGGCTTGTCGATGCCGCTGCCGTTGCGCACCACCATAGCTTCGGCGGCGTTGATCTGCGCCGAAACGATGAACGCCACAATCGGCAGATTACGTGACGCCGCCGCAGCCAAAGGGCTCGAGCCGAGGTTGCCGATCTGCACGTCGCCGGAGGCGATGGCTGTCACTACTTCCGGGCCGCTGTTAAAGCGGCGCCAGTCGATCTTCTCGCCAATGGTTTTTTCATAGACGCCGTCGGCCTGTGGCACTTTGCTGGGATCGATGCCGGTCTGGTAGCCGACAGTCAGACCGGCGGCCTGTGCGGAAAAACAAAACAGTGCCGACACACAAACTGTAACAAATTGACTTGATAGTGCGCGTTTCGCCATGATGCGTCGCCTTTTCGATGGGATTTGCCGTGTTGGGAGTACGGCAAAGCTAATCGATCTAAAAAAAGGTCAACAAATACCATTTAGGAATGAGCTTAGGCGCCGATACGCTGTTTCCCGGCGCGGATGGCCATTAATGGGCCATATACCCGAATGGTATGAAAAAGAATGAATAAATTCTTTTTGGGATTATCAGGAAGTCTTTACGCTGCAGGGACCAATCACTTGCGATTAGACGATGGTCGTAGACATACAAGGTTACGATTGACTTGGCAGTCACGGTCTGGCGCTAATCGCGAATCTTAGGATTCAGGGCAAATCGACCCCGAACCAGGAACACAAGAATTAGAACGAGAGGAGCGATACATGAACAAGTCCACCTTGGCCCTGGCCGTGGCCGTTGGGGTTATGGCGCAGCAGGCAGGCGCCGCCGGTTTCATCGAAGACAGCAAGGCTACTCTGGGTCTGCGCAACTTCTACATCAACACTGACAACCGTAATGGCACTGGTGCCAACAAGAACGAAGAGTGGGGCCAGGGCTTCGACCTGCGTTTCATCTCCGGTTACACCCAAGGCACCGTCGGTTTCGGTCTCGACGCCATCGGCCTGCTGGGCATTCGTCTTGATTCGGGCGGCGGCACCAACGGCAACAGCGGCACCGCTTACGGCGGCACTGTATTCCCGAGCGAGTCCAACGGTAAAGCCGTGGACAACTTCTCCAGCCTGGGCCTGACTGCCAAAGCCAAGATCTCCCAGACTGAACTGAAGCTGGGTACCTTGCAGCCGAAGAACCCGGTCATCGTCACCAACGACGGTCGTCTGCTGCCGCAAACCTGGCAGGGTGGCCAGATCACATCCGGCGAGATCAAGGACCTGACTCTGGTCGGTGGTCAGATCGAGCACGTCAAAGGCCGTAACTCCAGCAACAATGAACAGCTGAGCATTGGCGGTGCCAACTCTCGCGGTCCGAACTTCCGCGATAGCAACAAATTCATTTACGCCGGTGGTGACTACAAGATCACCAAAGATCTGACTGCCCAGTACTACTACGGCAACCTGGAAGATTTCTACAAACAGCACTTCCTTGGGCTGGTTCACAACTGGTCCATCGGTCCAGGCGTGCTGAAGTCTGACTTCCGTTACTTCAACAGCTCCGACGACGGCGCGAACGGCCACGACCCAGCGTACTTCAGCTCTGGCGCTTACAGTCACGCGGCAAACGGCAAAGGCAAAGTCGACAACAACCTGTACAGCGGCCTGTTCCTGTACACCGTTGCCGGTCACACTTTTGGTGGCGGCTATCAGGTGAGCAACGGCAGCAGCGACTTCCCTTGGCTGAACCAGGGTGACGGTTCGTCGAACTACACCATCACCGACATGCAGATCCAGAAGTTCAACCGCGCCGGCGAGCGCACCTGGCAAGCACGCTACTCCTATGACTTCGCCAAGGTTGGCGTGCCTGGCCTGACTGCTGGCATGGTTTACCTGCGTGGCGATAACATTGACACCTATAACGCTCGTCGCGTCCAGACCTCGAATGGCGCTTCCGAATGGGAACGTGATTTGACCGTGGCGTACGTTGTTCCGGAAGGCCCGTTGAAAAACGTTGGCGTAATGTGGAAAAACGCTACTTGGCGCACCGACATCGCCGGTCAGCGCGACCAGGACGAAAACCGCCTGATCCTCAGCTACTCGATCCCGCTGCTGTAATCACGCGGCTCGATTCGCAGACAAAAAAAGCCCCGTCCGGCATCGCGCCGGACGGGGCTTTTGCGTTTCGAGTCAGGCTCACCCCCGTAAGCCCTTCTCGATTCCCTCTTTGCTGCAACTCAAGGCCTTCTCGAACCTTGCGTGCGATGTTCGTCGCGATGCGGGCCAGTGTCCAATGAACAGATGTTTAATATTCATTAATGATCTAGATATCTAGTTATTTATTCTTTTTCACACTGATCGATCCCGAGCTACAGTTGTTGTCTCCCATCCCTCATCAGGAGCAGCACCATGAGCCTCAGACTCGGCGACATCGCCCCCGATTTCGAACAGGATTCCAGCGCCGGCAAGATTCGTTTCCACGAATGGCTGGGCGATAGCTGGGGCGTGCTGTTTTCCCATCCGGCGGATTTCACCCCGGTGTGCACCACCGAGCTGGGTTTCACCGCCAAGCTCAAGGATGAATTCAGCCAGCGCGGCGTAAAAGCCATCGCGCTGTCGGTCGACCCGGTGGACTCGCACCACAAGTGGATCGAAGACATCAACGAAACCCAGAACACTATCGTCAATTTCCCGATCCTCGCCGATGCCGATCGCAAGGTCTCCGATCTCTACGATCTGATCCACCCGAATGCCAACGACACCCTGACCGTGCGTTCACTGTTCGTGATCGACCCGAACAAGAAGATCCGCCTGACCATCACCTATCCGGCAAGCACCGGGCGCAACTTCCACGAGATCCTGCGGGTGATCGACTCGCTGCAGCTCACCGACAACTACAAGGTGGCCACCCCGGCCAACTGGCAGGACGGTGAAGAAGTGGTGATTGTGCCGTCGCTCAAGGACGAAGACGAGATCAAGCAGCGCTTCCCGAAAGGCTATCGCGCGGTGAAGCCTTACCTGCGCCTGACGCCGCAACCCAACAAGTGATTTCTGCGGAGTAGCCGCTGGCGCCATCGCGAGCAGGCTCACTCCTACATTTGGAATGCGTTTCCCTGTAGGAGTG
>NZ_QETJ01000242.1:0-5263 GCF_003105095.1 Pseudomonas sp. NDM
CCACAAGATTTTGGGTCTGCTGCGCAGCCCAGCGGGAGCAAGCTCCCTCGCCACAATAGTGTCTTTGCGCTATTTGGTGCCGGTATGCCCGAAGCCGCCGGTGCCGCGTTCGGTTTCGACGAATTCCTCGACCATTTCGAAATGCGCCTGTACCACCGGTACCAGCACCAGTTGCGCCAGACGTTCGCCGACAGGCATGGTGAAGTCGCTCTGGCCGCGGTTCCAGCAGGAGACCATCAGCGGACCCTGATAATCGGAGTCGATCAGGCCGACCAGGTTGCCGAGAACGATGCCGTGTTTGTGGCCCATGCCCGAGCGCGGCAGGATCAGTGCCGCGAGGTTCGGGTCGCCGATGTACACCGACAGGCCGGTGGGGATCAGCACGGTTTCACCCGGTTTGATCACGATGTTCTGTTCCAGCATGGCGCGCAGGTCGAGGCCGGCGGAGCCCGGAGTGGCGTATTGCGGCAGCGGGAACTCGGTACCGATGCGTGGATCGAGGATCTTGGCTTGCAAAGCGTGCATGTAAATTAAACCTGGTTCAGACGTTCGGCGATAAAAGTGACCAGTTGGCGAGCGATCTTGCTCTTGCTGGTCTGGGCGAAAACCGTGGCGTGCAGCTCACGGTCGATGACGCTGCAGGCGTTTTCTTCGCTGTTGAAACCGATGCTCGGGTTGGCGACGTCGTTGGCGACGATCAGATCGAGATTCTTGTCCTTCAGCTTGCGTGCAGCGTAGTCGAGCAGGTGTTCGGTTTCGGCGGCGAAGCCGACACTGAACGGGCGGTCGGTGCGGGTCGCGATGGTGGCAAGGATGTCCGGGTTGCGCACCATTTGCAGGACGAAGCCGTCACCGCTCGCAGGATCTTTCTTGAGTTTATGCGGCGCGACGACTTCAGGGCGGTAGTCCGCCACCGCTGCCGACGAGATGAACACGTCGCAAGGCATGGCCGATTCGCAGGCGGTGAGCATGTCGCGGGCGCTGACCACATCGATACGGGTGACGCGATCCGGCGTCGGCAGGTGTACCGGGCCGCTGATCAAGGTGACGCGGGCGCCGGCTTCCACGGCCGCTTCGGCGAGGGCAAAACCCATTTTGCCGGAGCTGTGGTTGGTGATGTAGCGCACCGGGTCGATGTTTTCCTGGGTCGGGCCGGCAGTGATCACCACATGCTTGCCGGTCAGGGCCAGGCGCTGGAAGCAGTCGGCGGCAAGCAGCGCCAGATCGGTGGCCTCCATCATGCGGCCCATGCCGACGTCGCCGCAGGCCTGACTGCCCGAGGCCGGGCCGAAAGTCTTCAGCCCACGGCTTTCCAGCAGTTGCAGGTTGGCCTGGGTCGCCGGGTCGCGCCACATTGCCTGATTCATCGCAGGCGCGACGGCCACTACGGCGTCGGTGGCCAGCACCAGTGTGGTCAGCAGATCGTTGGCAATGCCTTGGGCCAGACGGGCGATCAGGTCGGCGGTGGCCGGCGCGATGAGTACCAGATCGGCCCATTTCGCCAGCTCGATATGGCCCATGGCGGCTTCGGCGGCGGGGTCGAGCAAGTCGAGGTGAACCGGGTGGCCGGACAGGGCCTGCATGGTCAGCGGGGTAATGAATTCGGCGCCGCCGTGGGTCATGACCACGCGCACTTCGGCACCCTGGTCGATCAGGCGGCGAACCAGATCGGCGCTCTTGTAGGCCGCAATGCCGCCGCCGACGCCCAGAACGATGCGTTTCCGATACAGCCGCTGCATAGGTCTGCCTTTCATTTCGTTGATGACTGCGGCGCGATGCCCCTCCCCAGGGTTGAATCGACCGCCAAAAAGATGGGCTACGATATCACAGCGACCGCTACGGAACAGCGGCGCCCACAGACAAGGAGGTGCTATGAGTATTCGCGATTGGCCGGCGGCGGAACGCCCGCGGGAAAGGTTGTTGGAGCATGGAGCGGGGAGTCTGTCGGACGCTGAGTTACTGGCGATTTTTCTGCGCACCGGACTGCCTGGGAAAAGCGCTGTGGACCTCGCCAGACATCTGCTGACGCAATTCGGCGGCCTGCGTTTGCTGCTCGAGGCCGATCAGGACGCATTCAGCAAACAAATGGGCCTCGGCCCGGCCAAGTTCGCCCAGTTGCAAGCTGCGCAAGAAATGAGCAAGCGCCATCTGGCCGAGCGTTCACGGCAGAAACCGGCGCTGGAAAACCCTCAGGTCGTCCGCGACTACCTCAAGGCCATGCTGCGCCATGAACCGCACGAGGTGTTCGGCTGCCTGTTTCTTGATTCAAAACATCAGGTGCTGAATTTCGAGGCGCTGTTTCGCGGCTCGATCGACAACACCAGTGTGCATCCCCGGGAGGTGGTGAAACGCGCGCTGGCCAACAACGCGGCGGCGGTGATCCTGTGTCACAACCATCCGTCCGGCAACACCGACCCGAGCCAGGCGGATCGGCTGCTGACCAAGCGCTTGCAGAAGACCCTGGAGTTGATTGACGTGCGGGTGCTCGATCACTTCATCGTCGGTGACGGCGAGCCGTTGTCGATGGCGGAGTGTGGCTGGATGTAGTTCTCGGCGCCAATTCTGGACCTTGTGGGAGCGAGCCTGCTCGCGAAGGCGTTGTATCAGTCGGCATCATTGTTTGCTGACAGACCGCTTTCGCGAGCAGGCTCGCTCCCACAGATTGTTTCCATCCACAGGTTTTGTATCAGGCAGGTTATTTGAGGTTGACCTTGGAATAGTCCTGCCGGCCGAACGGGCTGACGGAATAACCCTGAACGTCCTTGCGGGTCAGCGCGTAGGCGGTCGGGTGCGCCAGTGGCAGCCACAACGCCTGCTGCTGGATCTGCGCCTGTGCCTGTTCATACAGCTTGGTGCGTACGCCTTGTTCGCTGGTGGTCTTGCCGGCGCTGATCAGCTTGTCCAGATCGGCGTTGCAGTACCGCGCAAAGTTGGTGCCGGACTTCACTGCTGCGCAGGAAAACTGCGGGGTGAGGAAGTTGTCCGGGTCGCCGTTATCGCCGGCCCAGCCCATGAACAACAGGTCATGTTCGCCGGCCTTGGCGCGGCGAATCAGTTCGCCCCATTCGATCACCCGGATCTCCGCCTGAATGCCGATCTCGGCCAGGTCCGATTGCAGCATCTGCGCGCCGAGGCTCGGGTTGGGGTTGAGCAGGCTGCCCGATGGGCGCGTCCAGATCGTGGTCTGGAAGCCATCCTTCAATCCGGCCTTGGCCAGCAGCGCCTTGGCTTTGGCCACGTCGTGCGGATAGCCCGGCAGGTTCTTCGCATAGCTCCAGGTGTTCGGCGGGTAGGGGCCGTTGGCCGCCTCGGCGGTGTCTTCGAACACGGCTTTGATGTAGCTCGCCTTGTCGAAAGCGAGGTTGATCGCCTGGCGCACTTCCGGCTTGTCCAGTGGCGGATGCTGGCTGTTGATGCCCACGAAGGCGGTCATGAATGCGTCAGTCTTTTCGACTTTCAGTGTTGGTTCTTTCAGCGCGGCCTGTACGTCCAATGGTTTCGGTGACAGGGCGATCTGGCATTCATTGCGCCGCAGCTTTTGCAGGCGCACGTTGGCATCCGGCGTGATGGCGAAGATCAGCGGGTCGACGGCAGGCTTGCCACGGAAGTAATCCGGATTGGCCTTGTAGCGGATCGCCGCGTCTTTCTGGAAGCGATTGAACACAAACGGGCCAGTGCCGATCGGTTGGCTGTTGAGTTTCTCGGTCGCGCCAGCCTTCATCAGCTTGTCGGCATATTCGGCTGAATAGATCGAGGCGAAACCCATGCTCAGGGTGGCGAGGAAGGTCGAATCCGGATGATCAAGAGTGAATCGCACGGTGAGCGGGTCGAGGGCATCGATCTTCTTGATCAGAGTCGGCAGTTGCATCGACTGCGCATGGGGGAAGCCGCTTTGGGCGACTTTGTGCCACGGGTTGGCCGGGTCGAGCATGCGGTCGAAGCTGAACTTGACGTCTTCGGCACTCATCTCGCGGCTGGGCTTGAAGTAATCGGTTGTATGAAATTTCACCTGCGGGTGCAGCTTGAATACATACGTCAGGCCATCAGTGCTGACTTCCCAGCTGTCGGCCAGGCTCGGGATGACCTTGCCACTGGCGGTGTCGAAATCCACCAGACGGTTCATCAGTACGTCAGCCGAAGCGTTGGTGGTGGTCAGCGAGTTGTACTGCACCACGTCGAACCCTTCAGGGCTGGCCTCGGTACAGACGCTCAACGCGGCGGCCTGGGCGAGGGGGCTCAGCAGGAACGGGGCGAGCAACAGGGGTAGGGCAGCGAGGCGCATGGTCGGTTTCCTTTACAGATCGAAGGCCCATCTGCAAGTGCAGTCTGGAAAAGTCCTACCCTAGAGCTCTGAATTGCAAATGACTATCCCCTTTTTGCATTTTCAGGCGCAGTCTTGTGCGGTTTCGGGCACCGCCAGGGAGATGAAAAGTCTGAATCGCCTGTAGGGCCGGAATTCTGCGACGAGTGGTCAAAACTCGTCGCGGCCTTTATTCAAGGCACCTGAGGCGGAAAAAATCGCCCCTTTTCCGATTGATTGCACACCGATTGTTGTTGCACCCCGGTCTTTCTGGTATAAAGCAGCGCTCTTTTCTAGGGGCCCGGTTCCTTCACTGTAGGTGTAGCCGGTAAGACCTCTAAAGAAACGCGGCGCCTGGCGCCAAATGACTGAGAGATTAAGCGGCCAACCCATGCCGGGTTGGGCATGTGGTTTTAGAGGGCTGAGGCATGTCGAGAGTATGTCAAGTTACCGGTAAGGGTCCGGTGACTGGGAATAACATTTCCCACGCAAACAACAAAACCCGTCGTCGTTTCCTGCCGAACCTGCAGCATCACCGCTTCTGGGTTGAAGAAGAGAAACGTTTTGTGCGTCTGCGCGTATCTGCCAAAGGCATGCGTATCATCGACAAGCGTGGCATCACTGTCGTGCTCGCCGAACTTCGCCGCGATGGCAAGATTTAAGGGAGCTAATCATGCGTGAATTGATTCGTTTGATCTCGAGCGCCGGTACTGGTCACTTCTACACTACCGACAAGAACAAGCGTACTACCCCGGACAAAATCGAGATCAAGAAATATGATCCGGTTGTTCGCAAGCACGTGATGTACAAGGAAGGCAAAATCAAGTAATTGATTTTTCCTGACTTACGAAAAAGGCCCGTATCTCACGATACGGGCCTTTTTTGTTGCCTCGGATTTGGCGGTGTCTGGTGGGGCCTCATCGCGAGCAGGCTCACTCCTGCCAGTGGAATGAGGTCGTGTGG
>NZ_QETJ01000243.1:0-5166 GCF_003105095.1 Pseudomonas sp. NDM
CTGACACACCGCTATCGCGAGCAGGCTCACTCCTACAGGGGGGGTGTCATTCCAGAGTAATTGAAATGACGCTGTGCAATTTCAATCAGCCCTTGGCCGCCATCGCCGTCACTTCCACACGCATCCCTTCAACCGCCAGCGACGCAACGCCAACCGCTGCCCGCACTGGCCATGGCTTGGCGAAAAAGCGTTTATAGACTTCGTTGAACGCCGCGCGATCAGCCATGTCGGTGAGGTAGATGGTCAGGTGCATTACGCGGTCCATTGAACTGCCGGCACGCTCCAGTGCGACTTTCAGCGCTTGCAGCGTGCACTCGCTTTGCTCGGTGATGCCGCCCAGTTCCAGACTGCCATCGGCGCGGGTGGGGATCTGCGTCGAGACCATGATCCCGCCGAAGGTGGCGACGTCGGACGAAATCGAATCGGTGTCCGGATCGGGCGTGAAGATGATGTCTTGATTGGCCATGGGCATCTCTTGTTCGAGTGAATGAAAGTCGCGCCAGTTTAC
This sequence comes from Pseudomonas sp. NDM, assembly GCF_003105095.1. Taxonomy (NCBI): domain Bacteria; kingdom Pseudomonadati; phylum Pseudomonadota; class Gammaproteobacteria; order Pseudomonadales; family Pseudomonadaceae; genus Pseudomonas; species Pseudomonas sp. NDM. The sequence goes on from NZ_QETJ01000243.1 coordinate 509, forward strand.
AGATTCCCTCCGGCGATGGCCCGCGCGTGTTCAGACTGGCTGCGTCGCCGCTTCCGCCGCGATTGCCGCATGCACGCAGGGTCGCGCGCCAATACGCTGCATATATGTGGCCAGAGCGGGCCGCTCTGCGATGTCGATATCAAACGTCGGCAACCAGGTCAGCACCGTGAACAGGTAGGCATCGGCAACGCCAAAGCTAGCCATCAGATAGTTCCGATCCGCCAGAATGCGCTCAAGGTAATCCAGCCGCTTGAACAGTTTTTGCCGAAAAATCGCTTTGACCGCTTCCGGGATTTCGGCGCTGAACAATGGCGCGCTGGTGCCGTGGATCTCCGAGCCGATGAAATTCAGATGCTCCTGCAGTCGTATGCGCTCCCATGTACCGACCGCGGGCGCCAAGGTGTTTCCCGGGACCTCGTCGGCGAGAAATTGCAGGATCGCCGGGCCTTCGGTCAGCACTTCGCCGTTATCCAGTTGCAGCGCGGCCACGTAGCCTTTCGGATTGATCTCGCGCAAATCACGGCCGTCAGCCGTGCGCTTGGTCTGGTTGTTGACGCGGATCAGCTCGAACGGCAAGCCGAGTTCGCGCAGAACGATGTGCGGTGAAAGCGAACAGGTCATCGGTGCAAAGTAGAGTTTCATGGCGTATCCCCGAAAGTTTGAGGCGCCACGATCCTCTGCGGGCGAAACTTCCGCAAAGGTCATTTGCGGTGCTAGCGTATGACAAATTCTCATGCGCTCTTCTGATCTTATGACCTCCAGACTTCCTTCCCTCAATGGTTTGCGTGCATTCGAAGCGGCCGCGCGGCATATGAGTTTTACCTTGGCCGCCACTGAGTTGAATGTCACGCAGACAGCAATCAGTCACCAGATCAGACGCCTCGAAGCCCAGTTGGGCGTCGCATTGTTCCTGCGTCTCAAGGATGGCCTGGCGCTCAGCGAAGACGGCCACGCCTACCTGCCGGGCGTGCGTTCGGCCTTTCAAGCGTTGCGCCATTCGACGCAACAGTTGCTCGAATCGCGGGGGACCAGCGTGCTGACCATCAGCACGCTGGTCTCGGTCGCGTCGAAATGGCTGTTGCCGCGCCTGCCGGCATTCCAGCAGGCGTTCCCGGACATCGATGTGCGCATCAGCGCCACAACCGACCTGGTGGATTTCCGCCGAGGAGGTATCGATGCGGCGATTCGCTACGGGCGGGGCGAATGGAAAGGTCTGCGCGCGGACTTTCTCATGGCGGATAAGGTATTTCCTGTGTGCCGTCCAGCAGTGGCGACGACATTGCACACACCGCAAGATCTGGCCAGCCACACCCTTGTACAAGTCAGTGGTGTCACCGCTAAAGACTGGCAGGCATGGCTCAGCGCCGCAGGCCAGCCTGCGCAGTTGGCCGATGGCGCGAAGCTGACCTTCGATCTGGCGATGATGGCGGTGCAGGCGGCAATTGACGGGCAGGGCGTGTGCATCGGGCGTTCGACTTACGTGAACGACGATCTGCGTGCAGGACGATTGGTCGTACCGTTCGACCTGCGCCTGCAGGATGATCTCGGCTTCTATCTGGTCACACCCCATGAAACCGCTGACTCGACAAAGATCAGCGCATTCAGACAATGGCTTGTGGCTGTGGCCCGCGATACGTTTGTATAAGCGTGTATCAACCCTCAGCGGATACACACGGCAACACCAAACCGGGCTTTCGAGACACATCCGCCTTACATGCCGAGCCCAAAGTAGCCCTCACACCAACACTACGTTTGAGAGGGCACCACCATGTACCGTCCACTGTTTCTGGCTTCTGCCGTTGTCTTCGCCTCCCTTACCGGTTTCGCTCATGCGGCGGATGCGCCGGCGACGAGCTGGCAGAAAGGTTTGAGCCGCACCGATCTGGTTCGCCAGGATCTCGGCGCTGACAATCGCGAAGTGATTCAGGCGCGAATCGATTTCGATGCCGGCGTCAGCGCGCCTCGGCATGCGCACCCCGGGGTCGAGGTCGCCTACGTCATCAGTGGCACCTTTGAATATCAGCTCGAAGGACAGGCGCCGGTGACTCTCAAGGCAGGCGATTCGTTGTTCATTCCGGCAGGTGTCGCGCATGTAGCGAAGAATATTGGCAATGAGAAAGGCGTAGAACTGGCCACTTACGTCGTCCCGAAAGGCGAACCTTTACTGATCCTCAAACCATGATGAGCAAGTCCGCTATTTCGAGCGCGGCTTACTCATCGCGCGCTTGATGCGCATCCAGTCCTGATAGGCCGCCGTTCGCTTGGCGTCGGCCAAGGCCTTTGCTTCGCTGAAGCGAGCCCAGGCCTCAGGGCTATCGGTGTCATGCTCGATGATTCTGTACGCCGCTTCTTCCAGCAGATCGGCCTCACGGAACATCGCGGCATTGTCGGCCATCTCGTCGTCCCAGGAGCGGCCGAAATCGAATTTCAAAGTGTGTTCTGTCATTTCACGTGATCCTCCTCCCAAACCAGAGGCACCGATTCTCGCCATTGCACTTCGGTCACGCCAAAGCGTTCCGCCATCGGTTTGGAAAAACGTTTCAACGGAGGCCGACCGGGGCGGGGAATGGGCGCGATACCCGCGTCACAACTTGCCCACTGCCAGGCTTCGGCATTGTTCATGTTTTTTGTGCGAATGACGAATGACCTGGGCTTTCCGTGCAGCAGGTAATCGATCACGTACAGATCTGCTCCGCTCATACATTTCCTCCCCATGCTTATGAACAGGGATATCTGAGGAAATGAATAATTCAGAGAAAATGCACGCTGCCGGGACGATCGGTTGTTAGTTGGGATTAGAGTTTGTATGGCGAGTGTGCGGAGTACAAATTCGTCTTGCAGGGCAAGGCAAAAGCGACTGCCACGGCGCGTCAGTAAGTTGCAAACTTATGAATAAATACATGAACAGACGAAGTCCGCATGAACCTCGGTGTCTTCAACCGCCGTGATCAGACCTGCATGCAAGGCTTCTTCAGGATTGATAATGCGCGGCGCTGCCGTCAGATACTTCTCCGTCTCCAGCGCGTTTTTTCCGTTACTTGTGCGCTCGGCGACAATTTGCGCGTACAGGTGCAAGTCATAATCCAGGCTCATGGCATATTCCGACATGCGTGAATGATCGACAGATCCCTGCAGGTGCCAATGAAAAGGGTGAAACAGAAACTTGCTATGAGTACAGGCGGTTCGGCGTTGGCCAGCAAGGAAAACGATATTGCCCATCGACTCGACCGTGCCCAGGTTATGGGTGTGTACCGGGACGGGCAGCGCTATCAGAAAGTTGTACATCGTGAAGCCGTAACTGCATTCGCCACCCATGGTGGCGATGTTCAGAATCAATCTGGGAGCATTTTCCTTTACCGCCAACGAGGCTTTGTCAATCAGTTGACCACAGGTTGATGCATTGATCGGACCGGTAAAGTTGATGACGTGGACAGGCATGGCGATTTCCTCGACGGGCCGGCTGCGCTGCGAACGGGCTCCTTGCGCAGGACTGGTAAGCTCAGTCAGGAGCAGCGTTCATAGGTTGGCGCCGTTTCCGTTTCTCGAGAGTTTTCAGCGTTAACGATCAACTGCCTGCGCTCGTAACACGCATGTTGGGCACGATCGCCGTGCTGCGGGTGGCCAGGTTTTCTTTCAATGCACGGTGACACCGACGGGTCCGGTAGTTTCTCGGAGGAACTGCGCGTTGCCTCTGGAACGCCTTCAGCGCCTTCGTGCCGGTGTAACTTGCCTGGAACAATATCAATGGCGGTCGTCATCATTGCGCTCCATCGAATATTACAAAGGGCAGCAAAGCTGCCCTTGTACCGCTCATTTACGATTTGCGACCTCCACTGTGGCTGGATTGTCCGCCTTTGCGACCAGCCTCGGATGCTTTTTCACGATCGTTGGCGAAGTTACCGCCAGACTGTCCGCCTTTTTTCCCGGACTCTTGCGTCTTGTCACGATCGTTGCCGGCCTTGCCTGTATTTTTATTTCCGGTGGTCATGATAGCTCTCCGATATCTCTTAACGTTTCGCTAGTGATGTCCGTGGTCGCGATGGACACTTACTTCGATTACGTATCGGTTCACGGTGTTTTGATTATTTTTAACTGATCCGATGAGCGGTATTTCTCTACGTGAACTTGATCTAGTCATTTATCGCGATATAACTAAAGCAGCTATGTTCAATCGCAATGAATAATAAAGAATTGTAATTACACCGATGCCGCGCAGTTGGTTAAGCAGTTGGTTGAAGTTGCTTGAACCGAAACTACCTGAACCGCGGCAACGGCCGGTCGATCGGCTTCAGTGTCGACAGCGTGTCGCGGATCAGCGGCGCATCCTTTTCAATATCGTGCAGTCGATCGCGGATGCGCAGGGCCGTCGGATGCCCGCCTTGATGATCAACCCAGTCGGCAATCTCTTTGCAGGCGGCTGCGAGGCGCGCCTGGCGGGCGTCGAGCAGGGTGAGGAGGGTGGTGATGGACTCTTTCTCGGACATGGAACACCTCCGTTCGCTGAAACGGCTGAGTTGCAACACAAAGCCCGCGTGTCGCAAACCTTCAGATCAACTATAGAAGACCTGCGCGATCGTGCAAAAAATACCCGGCTCAGCTCGACGGCGAAGCTCTTGTAGGAGTGAGCCTGCTCGCGATAGCGGTGTGTCAGTCGACAT
>NZ_QETJ01000244.1:0-5131 GCF_003105095.1 Pseudomonas sp. NDM
AATCAGTCGCCGAAGATGTTGACTGATAGACCGCTATCGCGAGCAGGCTCACTCCTACAAGGGATTGCGGTCAGCTCAGATGCAGGGTGCCGCTGGCCACCAACGTCGCATTGCCACCAATTTTCACCCGCTCCCCTTCCAGCCGACAGAACAATTCACCGCCCCGCGCCGAGCGCTGGCACGCGGTCAGGTTCGATTTGCCCAGGCGCTTGGCCCAGTACGGAATCAGACTGCAGTGCGTCGAACCGGTCACTGGGTCCTCGTTGATGCCGATCGCCGGGGCGAAATAGCGCGAGACGAAGTCGTGCTGATTGCCGCGCGCAGTGACAATCGCACCCAGCCACGGCAGTTTCGCCAGCGCAGCCATATCGGGTTTGCAGTCGAGCACGGCCTGTTCCGACTCCAGCACCACGAACAGTTCGTTCGAGCCCAACACGTCGACAGCCTCAACACCGAGCGCCCGCTCGACATCCAGCGTCACGCCGATTTCCGAAGGTACGATGGTCGGGAAATCCAGCCATAACAGGTCGCCCTCACGGCTGACACTCAGCGCACCAGACTTGCAAGTGAAGTCGATGCGCGCTGCACTTTCCTTATGGATTTCATACAGCACAAACGCGCTCGCCAACGTCGCATGCCCACAGAGTGGCACCTCAGTAGTCGGCGTGAACCAGCGGATATGCCAGGCCTGCCCTTCGCGCACCAGAAATGCGGTTTCTGCCAGATTGTGTTCGGCGGCGATCTTCTGCATCAAGTCATCGGCCAGCCAGCTGTCGAGCCGGTAGACCATCGCCGGGTTGCCACAGAACGGCCGATCACTGAACGCGTCGACCTGATGAAACGCAAGCTGCATGGTTTTCCCCCTGAATTGGTCGACCGAGCATGCAACGGCGGCCCGGATCAGTGCCAGTGACAGAAACGCAATTTTTTCTTCATACAGCGAGCGCTCTTGTTACGCCCGGCCGATATCGGCGAACGTCGCCTGGGTGTGCGCGGCCAGTACTGCTGGCGCCAGTTCCACCTCCAGCCCTCGCCGCCCGGCACTCACGTAAATAGTCGCAAAACCCTGAGCGGAATTATCGATGAAGGTGCGCAGGCGTTTCTTCTGCCCGAGCGGGCTGATACCGCCCAACAGGTAGCCGGTCGAACGTTGCGCGGCAGCCGGGTCGGCCATTTCGGCTTTCTTCACTCCGGCGGCATGCGCGAGCCCCTTGAGGTCGAGCGTTCCGACGACCGGCACTACGGCGACCAGCAATTCGCCTTTCTCACTACCGGCCAGCAGGGTCTTGAACACCTGCGCCGGTTCGAGCCCGAGCTTCTCCGCTGCCTCCAGCCCATAAGACGCGGCCTTCGGATCATGTTCGTAACTGTGCACGCGATGTTCGGCACGAACTTTTTTCAACAAGTCCAACGCAGGGGTCATGGCAACTCCGGGTTCGGCAATCTCAGAAAAAACCTGCGGCCGATTCTAGGTCATCGTGGGTTAAAAGGCTCTATTCCAAGCCGCGATTCCCGTGGTCTGCAGGTCCATGCACCCGGGGAGCCGCGCTGATCATTCATGCAGCGAATAGTTATATTGTGACTGACAGTTCACTTTCGACCTTTGACAGGTTTGTTTCTTGTCTATATTTTTTCGAATCTGAATAATGTAAGAATCATGCTCCGCGCAGGACCCAGCAGTAACCCGGGAAGCGAATGGGGATTCCGACCCGGTGAAGATCGCGCCTTGCTCCGTTGGCAAGGCGCCACACAAGAAAAAGAACCGAGGTTTTCAATGACAGCTGCTTTACCGCAACCTTCGCTTTCCGGCCAATGCATGGCCGAGTTTCTCGGCACCGCCCTACTGATCTTCTTCGGCACCGGTTGTGTCGCCGCGCTCAAAGTCGCGGGCGCCAGCTTCGGCCTGTGGGAAATCAGCATCATCTGGGGTGTCGGCGTGAGCATGGCGATCTACCTCACCGCCGGGGTATCCGGCGCGCACCTCAATCCGGCCGTGAGCATCGCTCTGGCAATCTTCGCCGACTTCGAAAAGCGCAAACTGCCGTTCTACATCCTCGCGCAAATTGCCGGCGCCTTCTGCGGCGCGCTGCTGGTCTACACGCTGTACAGCAACCTGTTCTTCGATTACGAACAAACCCACCAGATGGTTCGCGGTTCGGCCGCCAGTCTTGAACTGGCCTCGGTGTTCTCCACTTACCCGAACCCGGTGCTGTCGACGGCTCAGGCCTTTCTGGTCGAGATGATCATCACCGCGATCCTGATGGGCGTGATCATGGCCCTGACCGATGACAACAACGGCCTGCCAAGAGGCCCGATGGCACCGCTGCTGATCGGTCTGCTGATTGCCGTGATCGGCAGTGCGATGGGCCCGCTGACCGGTTTTGCGATGAACCCGGCGCGGGACTTCGGTCCGAAACTGATGACTTTCTTTACCGGTTGGGGTGAAATTTCCTTCACTGGCGGTCGAGATATTCCGTATTTCCTGATTCCGATTTTTGCACCGATTGTCGGTGCCTGCCTCGGCGCTGCCGGGTATCGCGGGCTCATCGCCCGTCACCTGACCGGCGCCACACCTGCTACAAAGGATGCAGAACCGGCCATTGACGGCAAACCAAGAATTTCTTGAAACAGTCGGCGCCGGCTCCTGCCCATCCGAGCCTGCGCCATGGCCCACTCTCGTTTTTTTCGTCCAAGGCAATCGACATGACCGACATTCAGAACAAGAACTACATCATTGCCCTTGATCAGGGTACGACCAGCTCCCGCGCAATCATTTTCGACCGCGATGCGAACGTGGTCTGCACCGCCCAGCGCGAATTCGTTCAGCACTACCCGCAGGCCGGTTGGGTCGAGCACGACCCGATGGAAATCTTCGCCACCCAGAGCGCAGTGATGGTTGAGGCACTGGCGCAGGCCGGCCTGCATCACGACCAGGTGGCCGCGATCGGTATCACCAACCAGCGTGAAACCACCGTGGTCTGGGACAAGACCACCGGCCGTCCGGTGTACAACGCGATCGTCTGGCAGTGCCGCCGCAGCACCGAGATCTGCCAGCAGCTCAAGCGCGACGGCCACGAAGACTACATCCGTGACACCACCGGTCTGGTCACCGACCCGTACTTCTCCGGCACCAAACTGAAGTGGATCCTCGACAACGTCGAAGGCAGCCGCGAGCGTGCACGCAATGGCGAGCTGCTGTTCGGCACCGTCGATAGCTGGCTGATCTGGAAATTCACCGGCGGCAAGGTACACGTCACCGACTACACCAACGCCTCGCGCACCATGCTCTTCAACATTCACTCGCTGGAGTGGGATTCGAAGATGCTGGAGATTCTCGACATCCCGCGCGAGATGCTCCCGGAAGTCAAAGCCTCTTCGGAAATCTACGGTCGCACCAAGAGCGGCATCGCCATCGGCGGTATTGCCGGCGACCAGCAAGCGGCACTGTTCGGGCAGATGTGCGTAGAGCCGGGCCAGGCGAAAAACACTTACGGCACCGGTTGCTTCCTGCTGATGAACACCGGCGACAAAGCGGTGAAATCCCAGCATGGCATGCTCACCACCATTGCTTGCGGCCCGCGCGGCGAAGTTGCCTATGCTCTGGAAGGTGCAGTGTTCAACGGCGGTTCGACCGTGCAATGGCTGCGCGATGAACTGAAAATCGTCAACGACGCCCACGACACTGAATACTTCGCCAACAAGGTCAAGGACAGCAACGGCGTCTATCTGGTGCCGGCCTTCACCGGCCTCGGCGCCCCGTACTGGGACCCGTATGCCCGGGGTGCGCTGTTCGGTCTGACTCGCGGCGTGCGCGTGGATCACATCATCCGCGCCGCGCTGGAATCGATTGCCTACCAGACCCGCGACGTACTCGACGCCATGCAACAGGACTCCGGCGAACGCCTCAAGGCCCTGCGTGTGGACGGCGGCGCGGTGGCGAACAACTTCCTCATGCAGTTCCAGGCCGACATCCTCGGCACCCAGGTCGAACGCCCGCAAATGCGCGAGACCACTGCACTGGGCGCGGCTTACCTGGCTGGTCTGGCCTGCGGTTTCTGGGGCAGCCTGGAAGAACTGCGCGGCAAAGCGGTGATCGAGCGCGAGTTCGAACCGAGCCTTGATGAAGTCGAGAAAGAGAAACTCTACAAAGGCTGGAAAAAAGCCGTCAGCCGTACCCGCGACTGGGCGCGTGAGGACGCTGAATAAGCCAGGCTGAGGACTGACTAAAGCTGGAAACTGGTAGGGAGCAGATTCCTGCGGCATCATGGGCAAATTTTGCTTGGCAGCCCAAAGGAAGCCCCATGAATCTGCCTCCCCGTCAGCAGCAAATCCTCGAGCTGGTCCGCGAACGCGGCTATGTGAGCATCGAGGAGATGGCCACGCTGTTCGTTGTCACCCCGCAAACCATCCGCCGCGATATCAATCAGCTCGCGGAAGCCAATCTGCTGCGTCGCTACCACGGTGGCGCCGCTTACGATTCCAGCGTTGAAAACACCGCTTACGCGATGCGCGCCGATCAGATGCGCGACGAAAAGCAACGCATCGGCGAAGCCATCGCCGCGCAGATCCCCGATCACGCCTCGCTGTTCATCAACATCGGCACCACCACCGAATCGATCGCCCGCGCCCTGCTCAATCACAGTCACTTGAAAATCATCACCAACAACCTGCACGTCGCCTCGATGCTCAGCGCCAAGGATGATTTCGATGTGCTGTTGACCGGCGGTAACGTGCGGCGGGACGGCGGTGTGGTCGGTCAGGCGAGCGTGGACTTCATCAACCAGTTCAAGGTCGATTTCGCCCTGGTCGGCATCAGCGGGATCGATGAGGACGGCAGCCTGCTCGACTTCGATTATCAGGAAGTGCGGGTGAGCCAGGCGATCATTGCCAACGCGCGGCAGGTGATTCTCGCGGCGGACTCGAGCAAGTTCGGGCGCAACGCGATGATCCGACTGGGGCCGATCAGCCTGATCGATTGCCTGGTCACCGATCAGCAGCCGGTACCGGCGCTGGCGCAGTTGCTGAGCCAGCACAAGATTCGTCTGGAAGTCGTTTAACGCTTCCAGGCATCAAAAGATCGCAGCCTTCGGCAGCTCCTACATCTGGAATGCATTCCTCCTGTAGGAGCTGC
>NZ_QETJ01000245.1:0-5062 GCF_003105095.1 Pseudomonas sp. NDM
TGAAATGCGCTCCCCTGTGGGAGCGAGCCTGCTCGCGAAAGTCGCGCCGCCGATTTCAAGCCAGGCCCAAAAAACCCCGAAGGGCTCACACCCTCCGGGGTTGTTTTTTGTTCACCGGCTTACAACTTGGCGATCGACACCTCGGTGGATTTCACAAAGGCGATCACCTCGCTGCCGACCACCAGTTCCAGCTCCTTGACCGAACGGGTGGTGATCACCGAAGTGACGATGCCCGAAGCGGTCTGCACGTCGATTTCCGACAGCACGTCGCCGAGGACGATTTCCTTGATCGAGCCTTTGAACTGGTTGCGCACGTTGATGGCTTTGATAGTCATGGCATTGATTCCTGTCGTTTGCTTGAGTTATTGCGCCCAACGCAGTTGCGTAGGCAGGGGTGAAACGGGTTCCGGCGCCGGCGGTTCACCGGGCAGGGACAGAACACGGTTGAGCACTTCGGTTTCCAGCGCGGCGAGGCGATGCGAGCCGCGCACCCGAGGGCGCGGCAGCTCGACGTGCAGGTCGAGGCCGACTTCGCCGTCCTCGATCAGGATCACCCGATCGGCAATCGCCACCGCTTCACTGACGTCGTGGGTCACCAGCAGCACGGTGAAACCGTGTTGCTGCCAGAGCCGTTCGATCAGTTGCTGCATCTCGATACGGGTCAGCGCATCCAGCGCGCCGAGCGGTTCGTCGAGCAACAGCAGACGCGGCTGGTGGATCAGCGCCCGAGCCAGCGCGACACGCTGCTTCTGGCCACCGGACAGCGCCGCCGGCCATTCATTGGCGCGATCCGCCAACCCCACGGCTTCCAGTGCATCCAGCGCTTGCTGGCGCCAGTTGCCCTTGAGGCCGAGGCCGACGTTGTCGATGATCCTTTTCCACGGCAGCAGTCGCGCTTCCTGGAACATCAATCGCGTGTCGTCGCGTGCCTGGCTGAGCGGCGCGGAGCCGGCGAGCAGCTCGCCGCCAGTCGGCTGGTCGAGGCCGGCGAGCAAGCGCAAAAACGTGCTCTTGCCACAACCGCTACGCCCGACCACGGCGACGAATTGCCCCGCCGGAATGTGCAGATCGATGTCGCGCAGCACCTGGCGCGCGCCGAAGGTTTTTTGCAGGTTGCGCACCGCCAGTGGAATCCCGCGCAGCAGGCGTGGAGGTTGTTGAGCGGTCATGCCGCACCTCCCTTGGCAACCTGATAGGCCGGGTGCCAGCGCAGCCACACACGCTCAAGTCCACGGGCGGCGAGGTCGGCAAGTTTGCCCAGCACCGCGTAAAGCAGGATCGCCAGCACCACCACATCGGTCTGCAGGAACTCGCGGGCGTTCATCGCCAGATAGCCGATACCGGAGCTGGCCGAGATGGTTTCGGCGACGATCAGCGTCAGCCACATAAAGCCCAAAGCGAAGCGCACGCCAACAAGAATCGACGGCAACGCGCCCGGCAGAATCACCTGCCAGAACAGGCTGAAACCGCTCAGACCATAACTGCGCGCCATCTCCACCAGCGCCGGGTCGACGTTACGGATGCCGTGATACGTGTTGAGGTAGACCGGGAACAACGTGCCCAGCGCCACCAGAAAAATCTTCGCCGACTCATCGATGCCGAACCACAGGATCACCAGCGGAATCAGCGCCAGATGCGGCACGTTGCGGATCATCTGCACCGAACTGTCGAGCAGGCGTTCGCCCCACTTCGACAGGCCGGTGATGAAGCCCAATACCAGGCCGATGCTGCCGCCAATGGTGAAACCGAGTGCCGCGCGCCAGCCGCTGATCGCCAGGTGTGTCCAGATCTCGCCACTGCGTACCAGACTGACGCCGGCCTCGATCACCGCCACCGGTGCCGGCAGAATCCGCGTGGACAACCAGCCCGCCGACACCGACAACTGCCACACCGCCAGCAGCAACACCGGCAACGCCCAAGGCGCGAGGCTGTGGATAAATTTCTTCATGGCCGCGCCTCAGCTCTGCGACGCGGCTTTGGGCAGGATGTCGTTGGCGACCATCTCACCGAACGGGCTGACATAACCGGCGCTTTTCGGCAGTTCCGGGCGCTCGACGTCGAGGTGTGGGAACAGCAACTCGGCCACCCGATACGATTCTTCGAGGTGTGGATAACCGGAGAAGATGAAGGTGTCGATGCCCAGATCCGCGTATTCCTTGACCCGCGCCGCCACGGTCGGGCCGTCACCGACCAGCGCGGTTCCGGCACCGCCGCGCACCAGACCGACGCCGGCCCAGAGGTTCGGGCTGACTTCGAGGTTGTCGCGGCTGCCACCGTGCAGCGCGGCCATGCGTTGCTGGCCGACCGAATCGAAGCGCGCCAGCGAGGCCTGAGCACGCTGGATGGTGTCGTCGTCCAGATGCGAGATCAGGCGATCCGCCGCTTGCCAGGCTTCGGCGTTGGTTTCACGGACGATCACGTGCAGACGAATGCCGAAGCGCACGGTGCGCCCGAGCTTGGCGGCCTTGGCGCGAACCTGGGCAATCTTCTCGGCCACCGCTGCCGGCGGCTCGCCCCAGGTCAGGACCATCTCCACTTGCTCGGCGGCCAGATCCTGCGCCGCTTCCGAGGAACCACCGAAATACAGCGGCGGACGCGGTTGCTGGATCGGCGGATAGAGCAGCTTGGCGCCCTTCACGCTGATGTGCTCGCCGTCATAATCGACGGTTTCGCCTTCCAGCACGCGGCGCCAGATGCGGGTGAATTCCACCGAGGCCTGATAGCGTTCTTCATGGTTGAGGAACAGCCCGTCACCGGCCAGTTCTTCCGGGTCACCACCGGTGACCAGATTGAACAGCGCACGCCCGCCGGACAAACGATCGAGCGTCGCGGCCTGGCGCGCCGCGACCGTCGGGGAAATGATCCCGGGGCGCAGGGCGACGAGGAATTTCAGACGCTGAGTCACCGGAATCAGTGAGGCCGCGACCAGCCATGAGTCTTCGCAGGAACGCCCGGTGGGAATCAGCACCCCGCCAAAGCCCAGACGATCCGCCGCTTGCGCGACCTGTTGCAGGTAACCGTGATCAACCGCGCGGGCGCCTTCGGCGGTGCCAAGGTAATGGCCGTCGCCGTGGGTAGGCAGGAACCAGAAGATATTGAGGCTCATGGAGTGGTCTCCTTGTAGATTCGAATTACTGGGCTTGTGAGCTTTGGGCCACAGCGGCCGGCGGGGTCCAGATCACATCCTTGATGCTCAACGGCTTGGGAATCAGCTTGAGCTGGAAGAACGTGTCGGCGATTTTCTGTTGCGCGGCGACCACTTCCGGGGTCAGGAACAGCGCGCCGTAGCCCTGGCGTTTCACCGAGGTCAGGGTGATGTCCGCCGGCAGGCCGAGCAGCGGCGCGACCTGTTGCGTCACGTCTTCAGGATTGGCTTTGGACCATTCACCAACCGCGCGCACTTCTTCGACGAGGGTCTTGATCACCTCGGGATTTTTCTGCGCGTAAGGTTTGGTCGCCAGATAGAACTGGTGGTTGTCGACGATGCCTTTGCCGTCGCGCAGGGTGTGCGCTTGCAGTTGTTGCTCGGCAGCGGCCTGGTACGGGTCCCAGATGACCCAGGCGTCGACACTGCCACGCTCGAACGCAGCGCGGGCATCGGCCGGTGGCAGGAACACGGTTTGAATGTCGATGTACTTGAGGCCGGCGTCTTCCAGGGCACGCACCAGCAGGTAGTGGACGTTCGAGCCTTTGTTCAGGGCGACTTTCTTGCCCTTGAGATCGGCCACGGATTTGATCGGCGAGTCCTTCGGCACGAGGATCGCTTCGCTGTTCGGCGCTGGCGGTTCGTAGGCGACGTAGAGCAGATCAGCGCCGGCAGCCTGAGCGAAAACCGGTGGGGTTTCGCCGGTCACGCCAAAGTCGATCGAGCCGACGTTGAGGCCTTCCAGCAGTTGTGGGCCGCCGGGGAATTCGGTCCATTGCACGTCGACGCCTTGCGCCGCCAGACGTTTTTCCAGGGTGCCTTTGGCTTTGAGCAGCACCAGCGTGCCGTACTTCTGATAACCGATCCGCAATGTCTCGGCTTGAGCTTGAGTGATGGCGCCGAAGGACACAGCCGCAGCAAACAGAGCGACCAGACCACGACGCAAAAATACAGTGCGCATAGCGCTCTCCTTTTTGCTGTTGGGTTTTGGCTGCACCTGCTTGCCCGTTGGCGGGCGAGTAAGGCCAGTACTTCAAATTCCGGTGAGGCTTAAATGCTCCAGCGAGCACTCAACAAACGTTCGTTCAACAGGCCCGGCTCCAGCGGTTTCGGCCGACGCGCCATGGCGCCGATGAACTGGTCCAGCGCCTCGTGCAAGCGTTGCTCCAGGGCCGGCGCCAGTTGCGCGGCGGCACTGCCTTCGCCGTAAGCGATCTGGCTGTCCTCGGCGAAAATGCCCTGGAGCATTTCCTGGGCTTTGAGTGCCGACAGCACAGGCTTGAGGGCGTAATCGACCACCAGCATGTGGGCGATGCTGCCGCCGGTGGCCATCGGCAAGACAATCTTGTGGTTCAGGGCACGCTCGGGGAGCAGATCCAGCAGGGTCTTCAGCGCTCCGGAAAACGAGGCCTTGTACACCGGGGTGGCGATCAGCAGGCCATCAGCGTTTTCAATCTGTTGCAGCAGGTCGAGGACCTTCGGGCTGTCGAAGCGGGCATGGAGCAGATCCTCGGCCGGGAAGTCCCGTACCTGATAACTCACCACTTCCACCCCTTGCTGTTGCAACCAGCGTTGCGAACGCTCCAGCAGCACCCCGGAACGGGAGCGCAGGCTGGGGCTGCCACCGAGTGAGACGACCAGCATTGCAGATTCCTTTAAGCGTTACAGGCGATTCGCAGGCTGCGATCTCGCTTCAATGGCAGTGACCTTACCAGCTGATTTATATATCCATAAATCATATTTGTTCATTTGGTTATGCATTTAAGAGATATAGCGCCAAGTAGAATCCAGGCGAAAAAAAAGGCCGTCGAAACGGCCGGAAATCCCCTGCTTTGTGGTTCCGGATTCTCGGTTGCCTGGGCTGGCGCCTTCGCGAGCAGGCTCACTCCTACAGGGAAACGCATTCCAAATGTAGGA
>NZ_QETJ01000246.1:0-4923 GCF_003105095.1 Pseudomonas sp. NDM
GACCGCAATCGCGAGCAGGCTCACTCCTACAGGGGGCTGCGTGCGTTCAGTTGAGGCTGTCTTGCAGATGACCGCGCAGCGCTTGCAGCTCGGCCTGTAACTTCTGCAGGCGTTCAAGGGTGAAGCCGCTGGCGCCAAGAATGCACTGCGGCACAGTCTGCGCCTTGTCGCGCAATGCCCGGCCCGCTGCGGTCAGCTCGACAATTACCACGCGTTCATCTTCACGACTGCGGGTGCGGCTGAGCAGGCCTTCGGCTTCCAGTCGTTTGAGCAACGGCGTCAGCGAACCCGGATCGGTCAGCAGGCGCGCGCTGATTTCTCCGACAGTCAAACCGTCCTTCTCCCACAACACCATCATCGCCAGATACTGCGGATAGGTCAGGCCCAGCGCCTGCAATAGCGGCTTGTAGACCTTGGTCATCATCAGCGAGGTCGAGTGCAGGGCGAAGCACGCCTGATTGTCGAGCAGCAGGTCGTCGCAATTGTCGCGTTCGGAAGTCATGTCAAAGCCTTGATCGTTGATCGTTTTGAATCTAGCGCTCGAACCTTTAATGCGCCAGACAAATATGCCCGGCGTCAGTGCCCGGCGAATTGCCGTTGCAGCGCCAGATCCCACGGCGGCACCGGACTGAAGCGGGTTTTAAGGTATTCCAGCAGCAGGCGACTGCGTGAATGGATCTGCTGTTCCATGCGCAGCGCATAAATGCCGGTGGACTCCGGTGGCGGCAGGCCATTTTCGCAGAACAGCGGCACCAGCTCGCCGCGCAGCAGGTATTCACTGGCCAGCCAGGTCGGCAGGTGTGCGACGCCCAGACCCGCCGCCGCGCCACATGCCAGAGCTTCGGCATTGTTGGCGCTCAGGCGTACGCGCGACGGACGGTGCAGTTGCAGCTGCCCATCCACTTCGAATTTCCAGGCAAAGGGCGGGGCGAGGCCTTCCCAATCGAGGCCGTCGTGTTCGCTCAACTGCTCGGGATGATTGGGCATGCCACGACGCTTGAGGTAGTCAGGACTCGCGCAGGCCACGCGGACCATGCTGGCCAAGGGCGTGGCGACCAGACGCGAGTCGGCCAACTGCCCGGTACGCAGCACCAGATCGACCTTGCCCAGACTGCTGCCGGCCATGTCGATGAAGCTGTCGATCAGATGCATCTGCACATCGAGTCCCGGGTACAGCAGGAGAAAGTCGGCAATCACCGGCGCCAGATGCCGCCGTCCGAATGCCGCTGGCGCATCGATGCGGATCAAGCCTTCCGGCGCGCTGCTCAATGAAACGGCCTCGGCGCGGGCCAGCTGCAATTCGGCGATGATCCGCCGCGCCCGTTCGGCAAAGGCCAGTCCGGCCGAAGTCGGCAGCACGGCATGGGTGCTGCGCACAAACAGCTGGCTGCCGACGGCACTTTCCAGGCTGTCGATGCGCCGGGCTACAGCGGAAGGCGTCAGCGGATGACGGCGCGACGCGGCAGAAAAGCTGCCACTCTCCAGCACGTCGAGAAACAGACCAAGCTGCTCGGTCAATTGGTTGGGATTCATGTGAAAACACGCTTGTGCAAAATCGGCACAGCCATTGTGCGTTGCTGTGCGTTTCCTCGCTAGGCGCGAGTGCGTAGCATTGGCCGCCTGTCGTTAGAGGATTACGTTTGTGATGGATTTTCTGTTGTACCTGCTGTTCGGCGCTGCCCTTGGCACATTGGGCGGGATCTTTGGCATTGGCGGCGGTTTGATCGCGATTCCGTTGCTCGGCGTGTGGTTCGGCCTTGATCAGCAGATCGCCCAAGGCACGGCGCTGGTGATGGTGGTGCCCAACGTCATGCTGGCGCTGTGGCGTTATCACCAGCGCAACCGCATCGAGTTGCGCCATGCGCTGCCGCTGGCGGTGATGGGTTTCTGCTTCGCCTGGCTCGGCTCGATCTGGGCAGTGGGCATTGATGCGCAAACCATGCGCATCGGCTTTGTCGCGTTTCTGGTGGCGCTGTCGGCCTACAACCTGTTGAAGATGTTCGGCCCGCGCCCGGCGCCGACTGCCGAGTTGCGCTATTCGTGGCCTTGGCTGGGTGTGCTTGGCGCCGCATCGGGAACCATGGGCGGCTTGTTCGGCGTGGGCGGCGCCGTGGTCGCCACGCCGGTGCTGACCAGCCTGTTCGGCACCACGCAGGTGGTCGCTCAGGGCTTGTCATTGGCGCTGGCCTTGCCGAGCACCGGTGTGACGCTAGTGACTTACGCCGTGCACCACGAAGTCGACTGGATGATCGGTTTGCCGCTGGCAGTCGGTGGTCTGCTCAGCATCAGTTGGGGCGTGAAAGTTGCCCACGCCATGCCGGAGAAACTGCTGCGCGGGCTGTTCTGCGGCTTCCTGGTGATGTGTGCGGTGATGCTCGCATTTAAAGTTTGAAGCCTTCGACGATGTGTTCGGCCAGGCACTCGGTGATCGGCGACGGGTTGTTCAGGTTGCGGATCAGCATGATGCTCGCCTCGGGCAACAGCGGCAGGTCTTCGGCGGCGCCGAGGATGCGCATGTCCGGGGTGATCAGGCTTTCCAGCTGCGCGGTGATCGCCAGACCCGCGCTGACCACGGCCATCAGCGCCGACAGGCTGCTGCTGTTGTAGGCGATGCGGTAATCGCGGCCCATCGCGTCCAGCGCATTGCACGCCCACAAGCGGCAGAAACAGTCGCTGTTGAACATCGCCAGCGGCAACGGAGTCTGTTCGTGGGCGCTGAAGTTCTGCGCCTCGGCCCAGACAAAGCGCTCCTTGCGCAATAACTGGCCAATCTCGTTACCGGGTTCACGGGTGACGATCGACAAATCCAGATCGGTGCGTTGCAGCAACTGCTTGCTCGACTCGCAATGCACCTCGATCTGGATCAGCGGATAGAACTGCGCAAATCGCGACAGGATCCCCGGCAGAAAACGCATCACATAATCATCCGGTGTGCCGATGCGCACGGTGCCGACCATGTGCGGCTCGCGCAGGGTGTTGAACACCTCACTGTGCAGCTTGAGGATGCGCCGCGCGTAACCGAGCAGCACCTGGCCCTCAGCGGTCAAGCGCACCTGGCGACCATCGCGCTCGAACAGCTGGCGCTGCAACACGTCTTCTTCCAGGCGTTTCATCTGCATGCTCACCGCCGACTGGGTGCGATTGACCATCTCGCCAGCACGGGTGAAGCCGCCCTGATCGGCAATCGCGACGAAGGTGCGCAGGACATCGGTATCGATACTGGGGTACGCGGACAATTGATGAATCTCCGTGATGCATGCCATCAGAAACATTCGTTGGATTGATCTTAGCGCCGGCGCGAGACTTGAGCCATCCACAAAAGGAGGCAAGACGATGAAAGGTCAAAGAGAGTATGTGAGTGAACAACAGCAGGCTGGCCACGGGCATATCGTGTCCGATCTGCTGCACAAGTTCAGCCGTTGGTACGAGCTGCACCGTGAGCGGGAAATGCTCGCCGGGTTGAGCGACGAAGCGTTGAAGGACATCGGCATCAGCCGCGCCGATGTCGAACACGAAACCGTGCGGCCGTTCTGGGACGACCCGATGCATAAATGATGAGGCCATCGCTACACAAACCCCTTTCAGGTGAGGTAGGTTGCGAGCAGACATGGAGGAATCAATGCCCGCGACAGTGTCCTTTTCCATCAAACAGGCGCGACGTCTGGCGCTGGCTGCCCAAGGGTTCAATGGGCGCCAGCCGCCGACCGTCAACGCCAGCCACCTCAACCGGCTGATCGATCGGCTGGGTCTGCTGCAAATCGATTCCGTCAATGCCGTGGTGCGCTCGCACTACCTGCCGCTGTTTTCCCGCCTTGGTTCCTATTCTTCCGACTTGCTCGACCAGGCTGCCTGGAGTTCGGGGCGTCGCCGTACGCTGTTCGAATACTGGGGCCATGAAGCGTCGCTGCTGCCGCTGTCGATGCATCCGTTGCTGGGCTGGCGGATGCAGCGAGCCAGGCGGGGCGAGGATATCTATCAGCACTTGGCGAAGTTTGGTCGCGAACAACAGGAAATCATTCGCCGCGTGCTGGCCACGGTTGAAGAGCGGGGCGCGTTGGGCGCGGGAAGTCTGTCGACCCGCGAAGACAAGGCCGGGCCGTGGTGGGACTGGAGTGCTGAGAAACAGGCGCTGGAATGGTTGTTCGCCGCCGGCGAGGTGACGGTGGCGGGGCGACGCGGGTTTGAGCGTTTGTACGATTTACCCGAGCGGGTGATTCCGGCAGCGATCCTGCAGCAGCCGCTGGCGGATGAGGCCGAAGCACAACGCGGTTTGCTGTTGCACGCAGCGCAAGCGCTGGGCGTCGGTACGGAGAAAGATTTGCGCGATTATTTCCGGCTGAATCCTGCGGATACACGGCCGCGTCTGGCTGAGCTGGTCGAGGCGGGACAATTGCAGATGTGCGAAGTCGGCGATTGGCGGCAGATCGCCTATTGCCTGCCGGAGCCCAAAGTGCCGCGCAAGGTCATTGCCAGTGCGCTGTTGTCGCCGTTCGACTCATTGATCTGGGAACGCAGCCGCACCGAGCGCCTGTTCGATTTCCGTTACCGTCTGGAGATTTATACGCCGCAGCCCAAACGGGTTTACGGCTATTACGTATTGCCGTTTTTGCACAACGAACGGATTGCCGCGCGGGTTGATCTGCGTGCCGAGCGGGCGGCGGGGCAGTTGGCGGTGCATGCGGTTCACGAGGAAGAGCCGGGGCTGGACGAGGAGGGGATGCTGGCGCTGGCCCTGAATTTGCGGCGGATGGCGGGTTGGTTAGGGCTTGAGCGGGTGCAGTTGAATTGTCAGCGCGAGAGTGCTGCTCGGCTCAGGCTGGCATTGCTATGACCT
This sequence comes from Pseudomonas sp. NDM, assembly GCF_003105095.1. Lineage (NCBI taxonomy): Bacteria > Pseudomonadati > Pseudomonadota > Gammaproteobacteria > Pseudomonadales > Pseudomonadaceae > Pseudomonas > Pseudomonas sp. NDM. The sequence continues at coordinate 4,835 of NZ_QETJ01000246.1, forward strand.
GGGTCTGGACATGGCCTGGGAGCTCGACCTGTTCGGGCGCATCCAGCGCAATCTGGAAGCCAGCGACGCCGACCAACAGGCTGCCGAAG
>NZ_QETJ01000247.1:0-4853 GCF_003105095.1 Pseudomonas sp. NDM
AGCGGTGGGTCAGCCACCGAAAATGAACTGACAGACCGCTATCGCGAGCAGGCTCACTCCTACAGTGGATTTGCATCGGACATAAAAAAGCCCCGACGAATCGGGGCTTTGGGTCATGCCGGCAGGTTACTCGCCGATGGCAGCCTTGTAAGCCGCCGCATCCAGCAGCTTGTCCAGCTCGGCCTTGTCGCTTGGCTTGAGCTTGAAGATCCACGCGCCGTACGGGTCGGAGTTCAGCAGCTCGGGCGAGCCACTCAGCTCTTCGTTGATCGCGATGACTTCGCCGCTGACCGGGGCGTAGATGTCGGAGGCGGCTTTTACCGACTCGACCACGCCGGATTGGTCACCGGCGGCGAACACCTTGCCGACTTCGGTCAGTTCGACGAACACCACGTCGCCCAGCGCTTCCTGTGCGTGATCGCTGATGCCCACGGTGACGGTGCCGTCAGCTTCCAGACGCGCCCATTCATGACTTTCGGCAAAACGCAGTTCGGCAGGGATATCGCTCATCTTCGGTTCCTCGGAAATTGGTCAGCGGTCATGCCCGCCAGAAAAGGTTAGATCAAGGTTTTGCCATGGCGTACGAAGGTCGGTTTGACCACTCGTACCGGGTACCACTTGCCACGGATTTCCACTTCGGCGCGGTCGGCAGTTGCCATCGGCACACGCGCCAGGGCAATCGATTTGCTCAGCGTAGGAGAGAAACTACCACTGGTGATCTCCCCTTCGCCAACATCGGCGATGCGAACCACCTGGTGAGCGCGCAGAACCCCGCGTTCTTCGAGCACCAGACCGACCAGTTTGTGCGCCACGCCGGCGGCTTTTTCCGCCTCCAGCGCCGCGCGGCCGATGAACTGACGCGACGCCGGTTCCCAGGCGATGCTCCAAGCCATGTTCGAGGCCAGCGGCGAAACGTCCTGGTGGATGTCCTGACCGTAGAGGTTCATCCCGGCCTCGACGCGCAAGGTGTCGCGGGCGCCGAGGCCGATCGGCGAAATGCCGGCGCCGACCAGGTCGTTGAAAAAACCCGGCGCCTGATTCGCCGGCAGGCAGATCTCCAGACCATCCTCGCCGGTGTAACCGGTGCGCGCGATGAACCAGTCGCCGTCGATGGCGCCTTCGAAAGGTTTGAGTTGCTGGATCAGCGTGGCGCGGGACTGAGTCACCAGTTCGGCGATCTTGTGCCGGGCCTGCGGGCCCTGGATGGCAAGCATCGCCAGCTCGGAGCGCTCGTGCAGTTGCACGTCGTAAGCACCGAGCTGGGCGTTCATCCAGGCCAGATCCTGATCGCGGGTAGAGGCGTTGAACACCAGCCGGTAAGCGTCGTCGAGGCGGTAGACGATCATGTCGTCGACGATGCCGCCACGCTCGTTGAGCATGGTGCTGTACAACGCCCGGCCGGGATGCTGCAGGCGCTCGACATCATTGGCCAGCAGATGCTGGAGCCAGGCCTTGGCCTGGGCACCGGTGACATCGATCACGGTCATGTGGGAAACATCGAACACCCCGCAATCGCGGCGCACTTCGTGGTGCTCCTCGACCTGCGAGCCGTAATGCAGTGGCATGTCCCAACCGCCAAAATCGACCATCTTCGCGCCGAGCGCGAGGTGCAGGTCATACAGAGGCGTACGCTGTCCCATGGGTTTCTCCTTCCGGGCGTGGCGAGGGTGCGGACCGCCGCTATACGGCTGAAAGCCTTGATGGATAAGGCTTGCAGCCGATTCCAGCGCACGGGTCTGTCAGACGAACCGCACCGAATGCCGCGCATTGTAGCCGCATGATGTAGGACTCACTACTAAGTGTTTCGGTGCGCTGAGCGTCGAATCAATCCGATCACTGGCAATAGACCAACCAGCACCAGGGTCAATGCCGGCAATGAGGCGCGCGCCCATTCGCCTTCGCTGGTCATTTCAAAGATGCGCACCGCCAGCGTGTCCCAGCCAAACGGGCGCATCAGCAGCGTCGCGGGCATTTCCTTGAGCACATCGACGAACACCAGCAACGCGGCGCTCAGCGTGCCGGGCAGCAATAGCGGCAGATACACTTTGAAAAACAGTCGCGGCCCACTGACACCCAGGCTACGTGCTGCTTCGGGCAAAGATGGCCGTATACGCGCCAGACTGCTTTCCAGCGGCCCGTAAGCGACGGCGATAAAACGCACCAGATAAGCCATGAGCAAAGCGGCGAGGCTGCCGAGCAACAGTGGCTTGCCGGCACCGCCGAGCCACGCGGAGAGCGGAATCACCAGTTCCCGATCCAGATAACTGAAAGCGAGCATGATCGACACCGCCAGCACCGAACCGGGCAACGCGTAGCCGAGATTGGCCAGGCCGACGCCGGAGTTTATCGTTGGGGTCGGCGCCAGACGCCGGGCGAACGCCAGCAACAACGCAACGCTGACGGTAATCAGCGCCGCCATCGCGCCCAGATACAGCGTGTGCAGGATCAGCCCGGCGTAGCGCTCGTCCAGATCGAAGCGCCCGCGCTGCCAGAACCACACGATCAGTTGCAGCACCGGAATGACGAAGGCGCAGGCGAACACCAATCCACACCAGCCCGTCGCCGCGAATGCCTTGATTCCCCGCAGGTGATACAGCGCTTTCACCCGTGGCCGCTCATTACTTGCCCGGTTCGCCCCGCGTGCCCGGCGTTCGCCGTACAGCACCAGCATTACCACCAACAGCAACAGACTCGCCAATTGCGCGGCGCTGGGCAGGCTGAAGAAGCCGTACCAGGTTTTGTAGATGGCGGTGGTGAAGGTGTCGAAATTGAACACCGATACCGCGCCGAAATCGGCCAGGGTTTCCATCAGCGCCAGCGCCACGCCGGCACCAATCGCCGGACGCGCCATCGGCAACGCGACCCGCCAGAACGCCTGCCACGGCGATTGCCCGAGCACCCGCGCCGCCTCCATCAAGCCTTTGCCCTGGGCCAGAAACGCGGTGCGCGCCAGCAGGTAAACGTAGGGATAAAACACCAGCACCAGCACCACAATTACCCCGCCGGTGGAGCGCACCCGGGGCAGGCGCAGGCCCGTGCCGAACCATTCGCGCAACAGGCTCTGCACCGGGCCGGCGAAATCCAGCAGGCCGACGAAAACGAACGCCAGCACATACGCCGGAATGGCAAAGGGCAGCATCAGCGCCCAGTCGAGCCAGCGCCGACCGGGGAATTCGCAGAGGCTGGTCAGCCAGGCAAGGCTGACACCGAGCAGCGTCACGCCGACACCGACGCCGAGGATCAGCGTCACGGTATTGCCGAGCAGACGCGGCATCTGGGTTTGCCACAGGTGCGACCAGATCTGCTGATCGATGGTCTGCCACGACAGCAGCAACACGCTCAGCGGCAACAGCACCAGCGCAGCGATGGCGAAGACGATGGGGTACCAGCGGCGTTGGGCGGGGTGGGCCACTTTAGGGTCTCTGGAGGTATTGGCGTGGTCTAGGATTGCGTATTCCAGGTTGAGAGTGCTGCCCTCACCCTGGCCCTCTCCCGGAGGGAGAGGGGACCGACCGCGTCGCTTGTACGTATTATGCCGATCTGAGGTAGCAAGCCGAACTCAGGTTCGAATCCAACACAAATCGGCTCCCTCTCCCTCCGGGAGAGGGCTGGGGTGAGGGCAGCGATCTAAAGTAAACGGTGTTATCGGAACAGACTCAATTCCACCCCGCCCGATCCATCATCCGGATCGCCTCGGCCTGACGTTTGCCCGCCACTTCTACCGGCAAGGTATCGGCAACAAACTTGCCCCACGCCGCTACTTCTTCCGAGGGCGCCACCGCCGGGTTGGCCGGGAACTCCTGGTTCACGTCAGCGAAAATCTTCTGCGCCTCAGGCGTGGTCATCCATTCAACCAAAGCCTTGGCCGCTTCCGGGTGCGGCGCGTGTTGGGTCAGGCCGATGCCCGAAAGATTCACATGCACACCGCGATCGGCCTGATTGGGCCAGAACAGCTTCACCGGCAATTCAGGCTTCTGCTTGTGCAGGCGACCGTAGTAATAAGTGTTGACGATGCCGACGTCACACTGCCCGGCGTTGATCGCTTCCAGCACCGCAACGTCATCGGAGAACACGTCAGTGGACAGGTTGTTGACCCAGCCCTTGAGGATTTTCTCAGTCTTCTCGGCGCCGTGGACTTCGATCATGGTCGCGGTCAGCGACTGGTTGTAGACCTTCTTCGCCGTGCGCAGGCACAGGCGACCTTCCCAGTTCTTGTCGGCCAGCGCTTCGTAGGTGGTCAGTTCGCCCGGTTTCACCCGCTCGGTGGAATAGGCGATGGTCCGGGCGCGCAGGCTCAGGCCGGTCCAGGCGTGAGTGGAGGAGCGATATTGCGGCGGAATGTTGGTGTCGATGGTTTTCGAGGTGAACGGCTGGAGAATGCCCATCTGCTCGGCCTGCCAGAGGTTGCCGGCATCGACAGTGAGCAGCAGGTCGGCGGTGGCGTTTTCACCTTCGGCCTTGATGCGCTGCATCAGCGGCGCTTCCTTGTCGGTGATGAACTTGATCTTCACCCCGGTCTTGGCGGTGTAGGCATCGAATACCGGCTTGATCAGCTCATCGATACGCGACGAGTAGACCACCACCTCATCGGCAGCCTGGGCAGTGGTGCTGCCGATCAGGGTCAGGGCCAGTGCGGTCAGAAGACGCTTGGGTGCCAACATGGGAGTGGTCTCTCGGTCGGAAAATGTGAGCCAAATGATAAGGACTCACATTTACCACCACAATCGAACACTGGGGGAAGGCGTTACTAGATGTTGCACAGTCCGAATGCTGTGGTTGAATCGACTGGCGCCATCGCGAGCAGGCTCACTCCTACAATTGGCATGCGTTCCCCTGTAGGAGTGAGCCTGCTC
>NZ_QETJ01000248.1:0-4794 GCF_003105095.1 Pseudomonas sp. NDM
CGCAAAAGATCGCAGCCTTCGGCAGCTCCTACATGGGAACGCTATCCAGAGTAGGAGCTGCCGAAGGCTGCGATCTTTTGGCGGCGTCAGTCACGCCGCGCATGGTAGAGGCTGACATGTCGGAATTCTTCCGGCTCCGCCAGATCCGGCAAGGTCATCGCCTCGAGCATTTCAATCCGCTCATACAGCGGATGACGAAAATCGCGCACCCGCGAATCCGCCACCAGCGCCTCGCGCCCTCGACTGAGAAACGCATCGAGCAGCGGCAGATTGGCCCGGTCGTACAACACGTCGGCGACCAGTATCAGATCGAAGCGATCGGCCTCGGCAAAGAAATCCGTCGAGTAGTTCATCTGCACATCGTTGAGCTCGGCATTCGCCCGGCACGCGGCGATCGCCAACGGATCGAGATCGCAGGCCACCACTTCCAGCGCGCCGGCCTTCACCGCCGCGATCCCGGCAACCCCGGAACCGGCGCCGAAATCCAGCACGCGCTTGCCGCCCACCCACTCTGGAAACTGCGCCAGATAACGCGCCACGGCCAAGCCGCTGGCCCAGCAAAAACTCCAGTAGGGCGGCTCATGCAGGATGCGCTGGGTTTCTTCCTGGCTGAACTCGCGCGCCATGTTATCGCCGTCGATCAGCCACAGCTGCAAATCGGTGCCGGGCAACGCGCAGGCTTTCAGTCTGGCGTCGCCGAGCAATTCGCCCAAGGCATGTTGCAGGTCGAGCGGTGCCTTCATGGCGCTTTGACGAATTGCAGCTGGCCCAACGCCTGAGTGGTCGGTTGGGTGATGGTCTGCGACGGCAGGTGCAGAATCAGTTGCCCGGACTGGCTGGCGCGACCGCGCAGTTCAACCCGTGCGCCGGCCGGAAACGCCTCAGGGTTGAAGCGCAGGTGAAACGGCAGGATCTGGTTATTGCCGATCAGGCTGGAACTGGCGAGCAGTTGCTGCGGGCGGTCCTTTTCGTCGATCACCAGCAGCGCCAGTTCGACTTCGGCGCCGGCCGGCACGCCTTGCAGGGTGCCGCTCAGTTCGCGCTGATGCGCCGGCAGCGGGCCGAGTTCGGCGGCTTCCTTGGCTTTTTTCTGCGCCTGCTGCGGCGCAGGGCCTGGCGTCGGCGGTTGCGGCTTGGGTGCGTCGCTGCCACAGGCCACCAGCAGGCTGAAAAGACTGAGCAAAACGAGCGGACGTAACGGCATTGGAGGCTCCGGCAGAATGAATTCCATGGATCAGACGATCATGCCGTTCTGTATACCGCAAAGCCTATGGCTTGTCTTGCCACGGGGATGCGCTACCATGGCCCTCCCATTTTTTGTTGCCAGCCACCATGCACTGTCCCTTCTGCGGTGCCAACGACACCAAGGTCATCGACTCGCGTCTGGTCGCCGAGGGCGAACAGGTGCGCCGCCGGCGTGAATGCCTGGCCTGCGGCGAACGTTTCACGACGTTCGAGACGGCCGAACTGGTGTTGCCGCGCCTGATCAAAACCGATGGCAGCCGCCAACCATTCGACGAAGAAAAGCTCCGCGCCGGCATGCAGCGCGCGCTGGAGAAACGTCCGGTGAGCGTCGAGCGCCTCGAATCCTCTCTGGTCCACATCAAGCACAAGTTGCGCGCCACCGGCGAGCGCGAGGTCAAATCCCTCGTGGTCGGCGAACTGGTGATGGCCGAGCTGCAAAAACTCGATGAGGTCGCGTATATCCGTTTTGCCTCGGTGTACCGGCGCTTTCAGGACCTCAATGAATTCCGCGAAGAGATCGACCGCCTCGCCCGCGAACCGGTGAAAGAATGACCACCGCCGCCGAGCAGGCGATCCTCGACGCGCATTTCATGGCGCGCGCGCTGGAACTGGCGCGCAAGGGCCACTACACCACCCACCCCAATCCACGGGTCGGTTGTGTGCTGGTGCGCGACGGGCAGATTGTCGGCGAAGGCTGGCATGAGCGCGCCGGCGAACCCCATGCCGAAGTCCACGCCCTGCGGGCCGCCGGCGAGCAGGCCCGCGGCGCGACGGCGTACGTGACTCTCGAACCCTGCAGCCACCACGGGCGCACGCCGCCGTGCGCCGATGCCTTGGTGACCGCCGGCGTTGCCCGGGTCGTGGCGGCGATGCGTGATCCCAATCCACAAGTTGCCGGGCGCGGTTTGCAGCGCCTGGCCGAGGCCGGTATCGCCACGCAAAGTGGTGTGCTGGAGGCGGAGGCGCGCAAGCTCAATCAAGGTTTTCTGAAACGCATGGAACACGGCTTGCCGTTCGTGCGGGTCAAGTTGGCCATGAGCCTCGACGGTCGCACAGCGATGGAAAGCGGCGAGAGCCAGTGGATCACCGGCCCGGCGGCGCGTTCTGCGGTGCAGCGGTTGCGTGCAGAAGCGGCGGTGGTGCTGACCGGCGCCGACACGGTGCTGGTCGATGGTGCGCGGTTGACCGTGCGCGCTGACGAACTCGGTCTCGACAGCGAACAAACTGCGCTGGCCATGAGTCGTCCGCCGCTGCGCGTGCTCATTGACGGCCGCCTGCGGGTGCCGCTGGATGCGCCGTTTTTCAAGGCCGGGCCGGCGCTGGTCGCCACCTGTGTTGCGGTCGAAGAGCAATACGCCAACGGCCCGGAATGCCTGATCGTGCCGGGTGAAGACGGCCAGGTCGATCTGCATCGGTTGCTCATCGAACTGGCCAATCGTGGCACCAACGAGGTGCTGGTCGAGGCCGGTCCGCGTCTGGCCGGCGCCTTCGCGCAACTCGGTCTGGTCGACGAATTCGTGATCTTCATCGCCGGCAAGTTCCTCGGCTCCACGGCGCGTCCATTGCTCGACTGGCCGCTGGCGCAGATGAAGGACGCGCCGGAGCTGAAAATCACTGAAATCCGCGCGGTGGGCGATGACTGGCGAGTCACTGCGATCCCTGTCCCTTCAGCCCGCGTATAATTCCCGGCCATCGCGTTAGCGCTGGCCCCCGTTCTCAAGGAGAACCCCATGTTCACCGGCATCATCGAATCCATCGGCAGTATCCGCGCACTGACCCCAAAGGGTGGTGATGTGCGGGTGCACGTCGCAACCGGCAAGCTCGACCTGAGCGACGTCAAACTGGGCGACAGCATCGCGGTCAACGGCGTTTGCCTGACCGCCGTCGAGTTGCCCGGTGACGGCTTTGCCGCCGACGTCAGCCGCGAAACCCTCGATTGCACCGCCATGAATGACCTGAAAAGCGGCAGCCCGGTCAATCTTGAAAAAGCCCTGACCCCGACCACTCGTCTCGGCGGGCATCTGGTCAGCGGTCACGTCGATGGTGTCGGCGAAGTGGTCTCGCGCAGTGACAATGCCCGCGCCGTGGAATTTCGCATCCGCGCGCCGAAGGAACTGGCCAAGTACATCGCCCATAAAGGCTCGATCACCGTCGACGGCACCAGCCTGACCGTGAACGAAGTCGATGGCGCCGAATTCATGCTGACGATCATTCCGCACACCTTGAGCGAAACCATCATGGCTGCGTACAAGCCGGGCCGCCGGGTGAACCTGGAAGTCGACCTGCTGGCGCGTTATCTGGAGCGTTTGCTGCTGGGCGACAAAGCCGCTGAGAAGACCGCCGGCAGCACCATCACCGAAAGCTTTCTGGCCCAAAACGGCTACCTCAAATAATTTAAAAGAAGGGGGTGCCTTGTGGCGCTCAATAGCATCGAAGAACTGGTTGAAGACATCCGCCAAGGCAAGATGGTCATCCTCATGGATGACGAAGACCGCGAGAACGAAGGCGATCTGATCATGGCCGCCGAATGCTGCCAGGCCGAACACATCAACTTCATGGCCAAGCACGCCCGTGGCCTGATCTGCATGCCGATGAGCCGCGAGCGTTGCGAATTGTTGAAGCTGCCGCTGATGGCGCCGCGCAACGGTTCCGGTTTCGGCACCAAGTTCACCGTATCGATCGAAGCCGCCGAGGGCGTGACCACCGGTATTTCCGCTGCGGATCGCGCGCGCACCGTACAAGCGGCTGCCGCCAAAGACGCCAGGGCTGAAGACATCGTCAGCCCGGGCCACATTTTTCCGCTGATGGCCCAGGCCGGCGGCACCCTCGCGCGCGCCGGCCACACTGAAGCCGCTTGCGACCTGGCGCGCATGGCCGGTTTCGAGCCGAGCGGAGTGATCTGCGAAGTGATGAACGACGACGGCACCATGTCCCGTCGCGCTGAGCTTGAAGCGTTCGCCGCTGAACACAACATCAAGATCGGCACCATCGCCGACCTGATTCACTACCGGATGATCCACGAACGTACCGTTCAGCGGATTGCCGAGCAGCCGCTGGACAGCGAACTGGGCCAATTCAACCTGGTGACCTATCGTGATTCGGTGGAAGGCGACGTGCACATGGCCCTGACGCTGGGCACTGTCTGCGCCGAAGAGCCGACCCTGGTTCGCGTGCACAACATGGACCCGCTGCGCGACCTGTTGATGGTCAAGCAACCGGGCCGCTGGAGCCTGCGCGCCGCCATGGCTGCGGTCGCCGAGGCCGGCAGCGGTGTGGTGCTGTTGCTCGGTCACCCGCTCGATGGCGACGTGTTGCTGGCGCATATCCGTGAAACCGGTGAGCAGGCAGCGCCGAAAAAACCGACCACCTACAGCATTGTCGGTGCCGGTTCGCAGATCCTGCGTGACCTCGGCGTGCGCAAAATGCGCTTGATGTCGGCACCGATGAAGTTCAATGCGATATCCGGTTTCGATCTGGAAGTTGTAGAATACGTGCCCTCCGAATAATGACCCGGTGAATTCGGCATTGTTGACGTAGATCGATTGTGGC
>NZ_QETJ01000249.1:0-4636 GCF_003105095.1 Pseudomonas sp. NDM
GAGGGAGCTTGCTCCCGCTTGAGTGCGCAGCGCTCACAGGGTTTTGGGGCCGCTGCGCAGCCCGGCGGGAGCAAGCTCCCTCGCCACACAACCACCCGATCACCGCTGATCCCGTCATGAACGCCACTTGTCTGCGACATGATGTCGTTTCATATGTCATCCAAAAGCGGTTGGGTTAGAATGCCCCCCTTTTCTGCCCCCGATCCTTGAGGACCGCCATGTTCAGCCGTGATTTGACTATTGCCAAGTACGACGCCGACCTTTTTGCCGCCATGGAGCAAGAAGCTCAGCGTCAGGAAGAACACATTGAGCTGATCGCTTCGGAAAACTACACCAGCCCAGCGGTGATGGAAGCTCAAGGCTCGGTCCTGACCAACAAGTACGCTGAAGGCTATCCGGGCAAGCGTTACTACGGTGGTTGCGAATACGTCGACGTGGTTGAACAACTGGCCATCGACCGCGCCAAGGAACTGTTCGGCGCCGATTACGCCAACGTTCAGCCGCACGCCGGTTCCCAAGCCAACGCTGCTGTCTACCTGGCCCTGCTGTCGGCCGGCGACACCATTCTGGGCATGAGCCTGGCCCACGGCGGTCACCTGACCCACGGCGCCAGCGTTTCCTCCTCGGGCAAGCTGTACAACGCCATCCAGTACGGCATCGACGCCAACGGCCTGATCGACTACGACGAAGTCGAGCGCCTGGCAGTCGAGCACAAGCCGAAAATGATCGTTGCCGGTTTCTCTGCCTACTCGCAGATCCTCGACTTCCCGCGCTTCCGCGAAATCGCTGACAAGGTCGGCGCCTACCTGTTCGTCGACATGGCTCACGTCGCCGGTCTGGTTGCCGCTGGTGTCTACCCGAACCCTGTGCCGTTCGCTGACGTCGTGACCACTACCACCCACAAGACCCTGCGCGGCCCACGTGGCGGTCTGATCCTCGCCAAGGCCAACGCCGAGATCGAGAAAAAGCTCAACTCCGCAGTATTCCCGGGCGCCCAGGGCGGCCCGCTGGAGCACGTGATCGCGGCCAAGGCGATCTGCTTCAAGGAAGCGCTGCAGCCTGAGTTCAAGGCTTACCAGCAACAAGTGGTGAAAAACGCCAAGGCCATGGCCGAAGTGTTCATCGCGCGGGGTTTCGACGTGGTTTCGGGCGGTACTGAAAACCACCTGTTCCTGCTGTCGCTGATCAAGCAGGACATCTCCGGTAAAGACGCTGACGCCGCTCTGGGCAAAGCGTTCATCACCGTGAACAAGAACTCCGTGCCTAACGATCCACGCTCGCCGTTCGTCACCTCCGGCCTGCGCTTCGGTACCCCGGCTGTGACCACGCGCGGCTTCAAAGAGGCCGAGTGCAAAGAGCTGGCCGGCTGGATCTGCGACATCCTGGCTGATCTGAACAACGAAGCGGTGATCGATGCCGTTCGTGAGAAAGTCAAAGCCATCTGCAAGAAACTGCCGGTGTACGGCGCTTAAGTGCGACGTTAAACCTGCAGCATGAAAAACCGGCCAAGTGATTGGCCGGTTTTTTTTCGCCTGTTGAAAAGATCAAAAGATCGCAGCCTTCGGCAGCTCCTACGGGAAAATCGCATTTCAAATGCACGAGCTGCCGGAGGCTGTGACCTTGGCTTCTGGACCACCGGTCAGACCGGTCATGCCAATTTCATGCTGCCCACTTGTAATCAGGAAAAACCCAAGCCTAGACTGCGCCTGCACTGGACATACCGGTAAGACCACAATAATTAAGTCCTGAATCCGATGCGCAACGCGTGCGGCAGCCAGGACACCGACCCAGGATTCCTCCCATGCTCAGATGGTGCTCGCGTTCAATCTTCCTTCAAGTGGTTCTCGGACTGATGCTCGGCATCGTCTGCGGGCTGACCCTTCCCGAATACTCCGCCCAACTGAAACCGCTCGGCGATGGCTTTATCAAACTGATCAAGATGCTGATCGGCCTGATCGTGTTCTGCGTGGTGGTCAGCGGCATCAGCGGCGCGGGCGATCTGAAGAAGGTGGGGCGCATCGGCCTCAAATCGGTGATCTACTTTGAAGTGCTGACCACCATCGCCCTGGTGATCGGCCTGGTATTCGCCTTCAGTACCGGCATCGGCAGCGGCGCGAACATCCATCTTGAGCAACTCTCCAGCGCCGACATGGGCGACCTCGCTGAACGCAGCCAGCACATGCACACCACCACGCAATTCCTGATGGACCTGATCCCGACCTCGGTGATCGGTGCCTTCGCCGACAACAACATTCTGCAAGTGCTGCTGTTCTCGGTGCTGTTCGGCAGTGCGCTGAATCTGGTCGGCGAAGCGGCGTCCGGGATCTCGCGGCTGATCAACGAACTGAGCCATGTGATCTTCCGCATCATGGGCATGATCGTGCGGCTGGCACCGATCGGCGTGTTCGGCGCCATCGCCTTCACCACCAGCAAATACGGCCTCGATTCGCTGCAACACCTGGGCAGCCTGGTCGGTCTGTTCTACCTGACCTGCGTCGCCTTCGTCGCGCTGATTCTCGGTCTGGTGATGCGCGTTTCCGGCCTGCGCATGTGGCCGCTGCTCAAATACCTGCGTGAAGAACTGCTGATCGTTATGGGCACCGCTTCTTCCGACGCCGTGCTGCCGCAGATCATGCGCAAGCTCGAACACCTCGGTATCGGCAGCTCCACCGTCGGCTTGGTGATCCCGACCGGGTACTCGTTCAACCTCGACGGGTTCTCGATCTACCTGACCCTGGCCATCGTGTTCATCGCCAACGCCACCGGCACCCCCCTGGCGATGACTGATTTGCTGACGATTCTGCTGGTGTCGCTGATCACCTCGAAAGGCGCCCACGGCATTCCCGGATCGGCACTGGTGATTCTCGCGGCGACTTTGACCGCAATCCCGGCGATTCCCGTGGTCGGTCTGGTGCTGGTGTTGGCCGTGGACTGGTTCATGGGCATCGGCCGCGCGCTGACCAACCTGATCGGCAACTGCGTCGCCACCGTGGCCATCGCTCGCTGGGAAAAGGACATCGACGTGCAGCGCGCGAACAAGGTGCTCAACGGCGAACAGGGCTATAACTTTCAACCGCGAAAAACCGTCGCCCAGGCGGCGGCCAAAGAATTTTGAATGAGTGCCGTGCCTGCTGATTGGCAGGCACGGCGCAGGGAGCCAATACGTGATTACAACTTCAACCGTCGTCAATTCAGTGGTGGAAAAGCTCCGCGCCGCGTTGGCTCGTGGCCAGTGGCGCACAGGCGACATGCTGCCGGGCCAGCGCGAACTGGCCGAACAACTGGGCATCAGCCGGCCGAGTCTGCGCGAAGCGGTGATCGTCCTCGAAACCCTCGGTCTGGTGCGCTCGATGCCGGGCAAAGGCGTGGTCGTCCTCGATGCGCAACTCAGCGACAGCCAGAGCCACGACAGCGCGGTGGCCGGCGCCAGTCTCGAAGACGTGCTGCAACTGCGCTACACCCTCGAGCCGTTCATCGTCGGGCTGGTCGCGCAATCGATCAGCAGCAAGGGAGTCGGCCAGTTGCGCCTGACCCTGATGGACATGCGCGAAGCCCTCGAGGCCGGCGACAGCGAAGCCGGGGTCAGCGCCTACATCGCCTTCCACGAAGAACTGTTCACCCTGACCTCGAACCCGATTTTCCAGAGCGTGGTCCAGCAGACCAGCAATGCCCTCAAGCAAAGCGCGGACGTGTTGCGCAATTCCCCGGAGCATCTGGCTGAGCGTCTGGAAGAAAACGAAGCCGTGGTCCGCGCGATCCGCAGCAAGAACAGCGCTCAGGCCAGCGCCGAGATGCGCCGGCACATTCTGCGCGAAGGCCAGCGCATGGGCGTCGAGCTGAATATCCCGGATGACAACCTGCCCACCTGATTTGCCAGGAGAACGGCCATGAACAGTTTTGCTTCAGCCTCGCATGCGCACTCCACTGCCCTGCCCTTTCCTGGCCTGCGCACGCCGGTGGAGGATCTGTATCCGCGCGTGTTCGACGCGATCCTCGAGCAGCGTATCGATGAACACAGCCGGTTTACCGAGGACAGTCTGAAGGCGATGTTCAGTGCCAGCCGCGCCGATGTGCGGCGGGTACTGACGCAGTTGTCCCATGAACAGATCGTGGTGCTGCGCGCCAATCATCGGCCGCGAGTGGCGGCGCCCGATCGAGAGCTGATCCGGCAGACGCTGCATGCGCGGCGGCTGGCTGAAAGCACCCTGGTGCGGTTGGCGTGTCAGCGCTCGCGTGCAGATGAGTTACAACGTCTGCGCACGTTGATCGAACGCGAGAAGCGCGCCGTCGAGCAGGATCGGCGCGGGGCGGCGATTCGCTTGTCGGGGGAGTTTCATCTGCAGTTGGCGCGGATGGCGGGGAATGCACCGTTGGCGCATTTTCTTGACAGTCTGGTGCCGCTGACGTCATTGGCGATTGCGCGATGTGAGGGTTCTACGCACAGTTGTTGCGCCTGGCAGGAACACAAAGCGCTGGTTGAAGCGGTGGAGCGTGGAGACGCTTCCAAGGCTGGCATGCTGATGAATCGGCATCTGGATCATCTTGAGCAGACATTGCTGGGTTCAGACCTTGAGCATTGTGTTGCAGGTTAGATTGCTATCGCGAGCAGGCTCACTCCTACATTTGAAACGCGTTC
>NZ_QETJ01000250.1:0-4600 GCF_003105095.1 Pseudomonas sp. NDM
GCTCGCGATAGCGGTGTGTCAGTCGACAACAGCTTTGAATGACTCACCGCTATCGCGAGCAGGCTCACTCCTACAGTGGATCGGTGGTGATTGGCGGGCAAATGCCTTTAAACTGCGCCCCATGATTAAAGATCCCTTTGCAAGACTTGGCCTGGACCGTGAAGTCCTGACCGTCAGCCAGCTCAACGGCCGCGCGCGGGTGTTGCTTGAAGACGTGTTCAGCAACATCTGGGTCGAAGGCGAAATCTCCAACCTGGCGCGCCCGGCGTCCGGCCACGTCTACTTCACCCTCAAGGACAGCGGCGCGCAGGTGCGTTGCGCGTTGTTCCGGCAGAACGCCGCCCGCGTGCGCCAGGCACTGAAGGACGGTCTGGCGGTCAAGGTGCGCGGCAAGGTTTCGCTGTTCGAAGGCCGCGGCGACTATCAACTGATCCTCGACACCGTCGAGCCGGCCGGTGATGGTGCGCTGCGTCTGGCCTTCGATGCACTGAAGGAAAAGCTCAGCGCCGAAGGCCTGTTCAGTGCCGAACGCAAGGTGCCGCTGCCCGCGCATCCGCAACGCATCGGCATCATCAGTTCGCCGACCGGCGCGGTGATTCGCGACATCATCAGCGTATTCCGCCGCCGTGCGCCGCAAGTGCAACTGACCCTGATTCCCACCGCCGTGCAGGGCCGCGAGGCCACCGCGCAGATTGTCCGCGCGCTGAAAATGGCCGATGCCCGTGGCTTTGACGCGCTGATCCTGGCCCGTGGCGGCGGCTCGCTGGAGGACCTCTGGTGCTTCAACGAAGAAGCCGTGGCCCGCGCGGTCGATGGCTGTGTCACGCCGATCGTCAGCGCCGTCGGCCATGAAACCGATGTGTCGATCAGCGACTTTGTTGCCGACGTCCGCGCACCGACACCCTCGGCCGCCGCCGAACTGCTCGCCCCGGATTCCAGCCATCTGATCCGTCAGGTCGAGAGCCTGCATCGCCGCCTGGTAATGCGCATGCGTGATCGCTTGATGCGTGATCGCCTGCGTCTGGAAGGCATGGCGCGGCGGCTGCGGCATCCCGGCGAACGTCTGCGCCAGCAGGCCCAGCGTCTGGACGATCTGGACATGCGCATGCGTCGTGCCTTCGAGCGCAGTCTCAATACCCGCCGCGAACGCCTGATCCGTCTGGAAACCCGCCTCGCCGGGCAACATCCGGGGCGCCAACTGGCGATGCTCCGTCAGCGCCTCGAAAGTCTCGCCGAACGTCTGCCCCGCGCCATGCGCGATGGCCTGAAACAGCGCCGACAGCAATTGCACAGTCAAATGCAGACCCTGCATGTGGTCAGCCCGTTGGCGACCCTCGGTCGTGGTTACAGCATTTTGCTCGACGAGCGCGGCCACGCGATTCGCAACGCTGCACAGACTCACACCGGCCAGCGTCTGAAAGCCAGGCTAGGCGAAGGCGAACTGCAAGTGCGCGTCGAGGACAATCACCTGACGCCCGTCACCCTTTCTTTACTGGACTGATCCATGCCGCGTTTTCTGGCTCCACTGCTGTTGCTCTGCCTGACCTTCAACGCCCATGCCGACAGTTACATCACTCGGCTGCTGAACAAACCGGTACCAGGCGGCGTCGCCGTGGTGGATCTGGGCACCGCCGCGCAGGCGCCGAAAGCCACCTATCAGGGCAAGCCGGTGCTGGTGGTCAAGGAGCAGAACAACTGGCTGGCGATCGTAGGCGTACCGCTCACGGTCAAGCCCGGTGGGCAGCAGATCAGCAGCGCTGGGCGCAATCTGCCCTTCACCGTCGGCAGCAAGAAATACCCGGAACAGCACATCACTCTGAAGAACAAACAGCAGGTCAACCCTAACGCCGACAACCTCAAGCGCATCGAGGGTGAACTGGCGGAACAGATCGCGGCTTACCGCAGTTTCAGCCCGAACACGCCGAGCAATCTGCTGCTGGACAAACCGGTCAACGGGCCGCTGTCGAGCAAGTTCGGTGTGCGCCGCTTCTTCAATGGCGAGGAGCGTAACCCTCATGCCGGACTGGATTTCGCAGTGCCGGCAGGCACGCCGATCAAGACCCCGGCGGCGGGCAAAGTGATTTTGATCGGCAATTACTTCTTCAATGGCAACACGGTGTTCGTCGATCATGGCCAGGGATTCATCAGCATGTTCTGCCATATGTCGAAGATCGATGTGAAAAACGGCCAGCAACTGGCCCGCGGTGCGGTGGTGGGCAAAGTGGGCGCGACTGGTCGGGCGACCGGGCCGCATATGCACTGGAATGTCAGCCTGAATGATGCGCGGGTGGATCCGGCGATTTTCATTGGTGCCTTCCAACCTTGAATATGTGTTGAGGCGACCGGCCTCTTCGCGAGCAGGCTCGCTCCTACATTGGACTGGTGTTGTGAACACGATCAACTGTAGGAGTGAGCCTGCTCGCGATGGCGGCTTATGCTGTACTCAAACACCCCTGCCCCCCATCGGTCTCAATTGCGCCCCAATCAAACCTCGCGCAAATATCACAACGATCAGCGGACTTCAGCGCAATAAAATCCCGCAAAAACTCTCTTTCCGGGTATTCCTCTCAATTTTTTTCGACTGCTTGCCATCCTTTCCCCTCGCGGTTAGGGTTGAAGCCATGAAAACCTCTCACACCCTCATTCAGCTTCGCCAGCACCGCAGCCTGTGCCTCGTCAGCGCACGACTGCCAGGCTGAATCGCTGCGCCTCGTCCCACGCTTTTCCAAGAACATTCGTTCAACCGGCAGGCCGCCTCTATTCGGCCCAGACAACAAGGAATTTCCCGATGAGCATGCTCAAAGACCCGTCTTCGAAATACCGCGCGTTTCCCGTCATCAACTTGCCGGATCGCACCTGGCCGTCGAAAACCATCGACGCCGCGCCGATCTGGTGCAGTTCCGACCTGCGTGACGGCAACCAGTCGCTGATCGAACCGATGGACGCGGCGAAGAAGCTGCGCTTCTGGAAAACCCTGGTGCAGGTGGGCGTGAAGGAAATCGAAGCGTCGTTCCCGGCCGCTTCACAAACCGACTTCGACTTCGTGCGTACGCTGATCGAGGAAGGCCACATCCCGGACGACACCACCATTCAAGTGCTGACCCAGGGCCGTGAAGACCTGATCGAACGCACCTTCGAATCCCTGCGCGGGGCGAAGAAAGCCATCGTCCACCTGTACAACGCCACCTCGCCTTCTTTCCGGCGCATCGTCTTCAACCAGGACAAGGACGGCATCAAGGCCATCGCGGTCAATGCCGCCAAGCTGTTCGTCAAATACGCAGCCATGCAGCCAGACACCGAGTGGACCTTCGAATACTCGCCGGAAACCTTCAGCGCCACCGAGCTGGAATTCGCCAAGGAAGTCTGTGACGCCGTGATCGAGGTGTGGAACCCGACGCCTGAGCACAAGATGATCCTCAACCTGCCGGCCACCGTTGAATGCGCGACACCGAACGTTTACGCCGACCAGATCGAGTGGTTCGGCCGCAACATCAACCGTCGTGACAGCGTGATCATCAGCCTGCACACCCACAACGACCGTGGCACCGGCGTGGCCGCCACCGAGCTGGGCCTGATGGCTGGCGCCGACCGTGTCGAAGGCTGCCTGTTCGGCAACGGCGAGCGCACCGGCAACGTCGACCTCGTCACCGTCGCGCTGAACATGTACACCCAGGGCGTCGACCCTGAGCTGGACTTCTCCGACATCGACGGCGTGCGCAAGGTCGTCGAAGAGTGCAACCAGATCCAGGTGCACCCGCGTCATCCGTACGTTGGCGATCTGGTGCACACCGCGTTCTCTGGCTCGCACCAGGACGCGATCCGCAAGGGTTTCGCCCAGCAGAAACCGGACACCCTGTGGGAAGTGCCGTACCTGCCGATCGACCCGGCCGACATCGGCCGCAGCTACGAGGCGGTGATCCGCGTCAACAGCCAGTCTGGCAAGGGCGGCATCGCTTACTTGCTGGAGCAGGAATACGGCATCAGCCTGCCACGTCGCATGCAGATCGAGTTCAGCCAGGTCGTACAGCGTGAAACCGATCGCCTGGGCCTGGAGATGACCGCCAAGCAGATTCACTCGCTGTTGATCAGCGAGTACCTGCAAGCCAACACCCCGTATGCGCTGGTCAGCCATCGCCTGCAGGAAGAAAACGGCAACAGCGCCGTCGAAGTCGAAGTGGCCAGCAAAGGTCAGGGCGAAACCAACCTGCACTGGCGCGGCAAGGGCAACGGCGCACTGGAAGCCTTGGTCGCCGGCCTGCCGATTCCGGTGGAAATCATGGACTACAACGAACACGCAATCGGCGCCGGCACTAATGCCAAAGCAGCGGCCTACATCGAGCTGCGTGTGAATGGCGAGCGTGCAGTGCACGGCGTGGGTATCGATGAAAACATTACCACCGCCAGCTTCAAAGCGCTGTTCAGCGCACTGAACCGCTCGTTGAGCCAGCCTGAAGCGAAAGCGGCGTAATCGACCGCTGAAATACGAAAGGCCCCGGAGTGCAACCTCCGGGGCCTTTCTTGTAGTAGATCAAAGGATCGCAGCCTTCGGCCCCTCCTACAGGACTTCCCCAGTCCCAAGGTCGGCTCCGCCCAAGCCTAC
>NZ_QETJ01000251.1:0-4485 GCF_003105095.1 Pseudomonas sp. NDM
CTGCTCGCGATAGCGGTCTATCAGTCACATCTCCTTGGCTGACAGACCGCTATCGCGAGCAGGCTCACTCCTACAGGGTTGCGTGTTTCGTTCAGCTGAGGTTCAGCTAAATGTCAATGAATGCCATTTGGGAATGAGTGTCATTATGTTACAACTTAGCCACCTAACTAAATTGCTGTGGCTACCAAATGCTCGTTCCCTTTTTGATCATGTTGCGCGAAGGCATCGAGGCCGCGCTCATCGTCGGCATCATTGCCAGTTACCTGCAACAGACCGGCCGCGGTCAGTGGATGCCCGCCGTATGGATCGGCGTTTTCCTCGCTGCCGCCCTCGCCCTGCTGGTCGGTGGTGGCCTGGAACTGGTCAGTGCCGAATTCCCGCAGAAGCAGCAGGAGCTGTTCGAAGGCGTGGTTGGCCTGGTCGCGGTGGGCATTCTCAGTTCGATGGTGTTCTGGATGCGCAAGGTCGCGCGGTCGATCAAGCATTCGCTGCAAGCCTCACTGGACCAGGCGCTGACGGCGTCCCGGCATCAGGTGATTGCGCTGATTGCCATGGTCTTTTTCGCTGTCGCTCGCGAAGGCCTGGAAACAGTGTTTTTCCTGCTTGCGGTGTTCCAGCAGAGCGAGGGCCCGGGCGCGCCGATTGGCGCCCTGCTCGGCCTGATCCTGGCGGTGATCGTCGGTTTCCTGATCTACAGCGGCAGCATGCGCCTGAATCTGTCGGCGTTCTTCAAGTGGACCGGTTTGTTCATCCTCGTGGTCGCCGCCGGGATCCTCGCCAACTCGGTGCAGGCGCTGCATGAAGCCGGGTTGTGGAATCACCTGCAAACGGTGCTGTTCGACGTCAGCGCGACGCTGCCGATGGACGGCCCGCTGGGCTCGGTGCTGGCCGGCATGTTCGGTTATCAGGATGCGCCGACCGTCAGCACCCTCGGCGCTTACCTGATTTATCTGCTGCTGGCGCTGGTGATGTTTTTTATGCCCGCGCCGCGCCAAGCGCCGTCAACGACTTCCGTTTCCAGCCAATAAGGCCACCCATGTCTGACAATCAAATCCCTCAGGCCTCGCCGCCCCGCGCCTTGCGTTGGGCGCTGGCCGGCTCGGTAGTGCTGATGATCGGCGCCGGCGGGCTGTTCTGGTACGCCTCGAACATGGCCGCCGCCAAGCGTCAGCACAACCACGACGAAATCGTCGTCAACATCCACCCGCACAGTTGCGAGCCGAATTCGCTGACCGTGCCGGCCGGCCGCGCCAGTTTCCGCATCGTCAACCGCTCCGAGCGTGCGGTCGAGTGGGAAATTCTCGACGGTGTGCTGGTGGTCGAAGAACGGGAAAACATCGCGCCAGGGCTGAGCCAGGTGATCAACGCCAACCTGCAACCGGGCGACTACGCGATCACCTGCGGCTTGCTCAGTAACCCGCGCGGCACTTTGCACGTGACGCCGACGGCCGCTTCCGACGCCGCCGCCAAGGCCAAACCGTCGATGGTGGCGTTCGTCGGGCCGTTGTCGGAATTTCGCGTGTATCTGGCCGTTCAGGGCAGTGCCTTGATCAAAGCGGTGACAGCCCTGGATCAGGCTATAACCAGTGGCGATCTTGCTGAGGCGCAAGCCGCGTACCTGCCGGCGCGTGCTGCTTATCAGCGTCTGGCGCCGGCGGCGCAGCGTCTGGCCGAGCTGGACAATCACATCAATGCCCGCGCCGATTATTTCGAAAAGCGCGAGCAGGATCCGGGCTTTGTCGGTTTCCACCGACTCGAATATGCCCTGTTCCAGCAGCGCACACTCGACGACGTTGCGCCGATTGCCCAGCGCCTGCTCGCTGACGTCACCACGCTCAAGCAGCAGTTGCTCGCGCAGTCGCTGCCGCCGGAGCAACTGGTGAGCATCGTCATGCGCAACCTCAACAGCCTCGCCGACGTGCGTGCTGGGAGCGGCGAAGAAGAACGCTACAGCCATAGCGATCTCAACGGTTTCGCCGCCAACGGGCAAACCGCGCACAAAGTCGTCGACCTGTTGCGGCCGATGCTGAGCAAATCCGCGGCAGACGTGTTGGCGAAAGTCGACCAGGCGTTGGGCGACTTTGACAGCCAGCTCGACGCACTGAAATCCGCCGACGGCTACGTCAGTTACGACGCCGTGACCGCCGCGCAACGCCAGCAGATCGCCGCCAAAGCCAAGGCTCTGGCCACGGCACTGGATGGCATCGACCCCGCCCTCGGCCTTTCCGGCCTGTAAGCAGAAGACCACCCGATGAACGATTCAGAACCTCTCAACCTGCAACGGCGCCGCGTGCTGATGGGCATGGGCGCCGCCGGTGTCGCCCTCGCCGGATCAGCCCTGAGCTGCCCGGCCATGGCCGCAGCGCCCGTGCAAGTCACCGAAGCGCCGAGCAGCGACAAGACCGAAGACCACCACGATTTCCACGGCGTGCACCAGACCGGCATCGTCACCCCGCGCCCGGCCTCGGGCATGCTGGTGGCGTTCGATGTGCTGGCGACCGATCGCGAAGATCTCGAGCGACTGTTCCGCACACTGAACGAACGCATCGCGTTTTTGATGAAGGGCGGCCCGGTGGCGCAGATTGATCCGAAACTGCCGCCGCCGGATTCCGGCATCCTCGGCCCGGTGGTCAGCCCGGACAACCTGACCATCACTGTGTCCGTCGGTGATTCGCTGTTCGACGAGCGCTTCGGTCTGGCAGCGGCCAAACCCAAGCGCCTGCAACGCATGGTCGGTTTCCCCAACGATGCGCTGGATGCCGATTGCTGTCATGGCGACCTGAGCCTGCAGTTCTGCGCCAACACCGCCGACACCAACATTCACGCCCTGCGCGACATCGTCAAGAACCTCCCCGATCTGCTGCTGGTGCGCTGGAAACAGGAAGGCAGCGTACCGCCGCAAGCCCCGGCCAAACCCGGCGTACCGGCGCAGTCGGCGCGCAACTTCCTGGGTTTTCGCGATGGCTCGGCCAACCCCGATTCCAACGACGCCAAGGCCATGGACCGCATCGTCTGGGTGCAACCGGGCAGTGATGAGCCAGCGTGGGCTGCCCATGGCAGTTATCAAGCGGTGCGCATCATCCGCAACTTTGTCGAACGCTGGGATCGCACGCCTTTGCAGGAGCAGGAAAGCATTCTCGGCCGGGTCAAGAGCAGCGGCGCGCCCATCGGTGGCCACACGGAAAGCGAAGTGCCGGATTACAGCAAGGATCCCGCCGGCAAGCTGACCAGACTCGACGCGCACATTCGGCTGGCCAATCCGCGCACCGCCGCGACCCAGGCCAACCTGATCCTGCGCCGGCCGTTCAACTATTCCAACGGCGTCAACAAGAACGGTCAGCTCGACATGGGCCTGCTGTTCATCTGCTACCAGGCCGACCTGGAACAAGGCTTTATTACCGTGCAGACCCGCCTCAACGGCGAACCGCTCGAGGAATACCTCAAACCGGTCGGCGGCGGTTACTTCTTCACCCTGCCCGGCGTTACCGGCGATGACGACTTCATCGGTCGCTCGTTACTGGCTGCCACATCCCACAACAAAACCGCATGACACCCAACCGACACTGGAGCCGCTCCATGAAAAAGACGCCACTCGCGTTATTGCTGACCCTTGGTTTGCTCAACACCCCGCTGTCGGCGTTCGCCGCGACTGCGCCGCTGGATCTGGTGGGGCCGGTGTCGGACTACAAGATTTACGTCACCGAGAAGCTCGATGAGCTGGCCAGCCACACTCAGCAGTTCACCGACGCGGTGAAGAAAGGCGATCTCGCCACCGCGCAGAAGCTCTACGCGCCGACGCGGGTTTATTACGAGTCGATAGAGCCGATTGCAGAACTGTTCAGCGATCTCGATGCGTCCATCGACTCGCGGGTCGATGATCACGAGAAAGGTGTGAAGGCTGAAGATTTCACCGGTTTCCACCGGATCGAATATTCGCTGTTCGCGGAGAAATCCACCCAGGGTCTGGATGCACTGGCCGACGGTTTGAACAAGGACGTGCAGGACTTGCAAACCCGTGTCGCCGGCCTGACCTTCCCGCCGGAGAAAGTCGTCGGTGGCGCTGCTGCGCTACTGGAAGAAGTCGCGGCGACGAAGATTTCCGGCGAGGAAGATCGCTACAGCCACACTGACCTGTACGACTTCCAGGGCAATATCGACGGCGCGAAGAAGATCGTCGATCTGTTCCGTTCGCAGGTCGAACAGCAGGACAAGGCATTTGTAGCGAAAGTCGACAAGAACTTCGCCACGGTCGACAAGATCCTCGCCAAGTACAAGACCGCGGATGGCGGCTTTGAAACCTACGACAAGGTAAAGGACAACGACCGCAAGGCGCTGGTCGGGCCGGTGAATACATTGGCGGAGGATTTGTCGATGATGCGCGGGAAGCTGGGTCTGAACTGAATCTTCAGCGCCTGTCAGGGCCCTATCGCGAGCAGGCTCACTCCTACAATTGGAATGCGTTCCCCTGTAGGAGTGAGCCTGCTC
>NZ_QETJ01000252.1:0-4472 GCF_003105095.1 Pseudomonas sp. NDM
GATGGCGGTGTGTCATTCAGACCATTTAAATCTGACACACCGCCATCGCGAGCAGGCTCACTCCTACAGGGATTGATGGTGCTCTTTCAATAATCGAAGAACACCGTCTCGGCATCAGTGCCCTGCAGAATCACGTTCCACTGGTAAACACCGGACGCATCCTGCTTCGCCAGCAACGTATCGCGGCGTTCAGCCGGGACGCATTCGAGCAGTGGATCATCGACGTTCGCCGGTTCACCCTCAAAATAAATCCGCGTCAGCAAGTGCTTGACCAGCCCACGGGCAAACACCAGCACCACCAGATGCGGCGCCTGGGTCGAGCCTTTCAGGCCGGGCACGGTGCCGGGTTTGATCGTGGTGAAACGGAAGCGCCCTTCGGCGTCCACCGGCACCCGACCGAAGCCTTCGAAATTCGGGTCGAGCGGTTTGTCCTGCTGGTCTTCCGGGTGGTCATATTTGCCGACGGCGTTGGCCTGCCAGACTTCCAGCATGGCGTCGTTGACGACATCGCCATTGCCGTCGACCACCTGGCCGGTGATCGCCACGCGCTCGCCGAGGGTCAGCTCGTTGGCCAGGGTTTCGCGGTTCAGCCAGGTCAGGCCGATGTGGTAATACGGCCCGACGGTGTGGGACGTGGTCGCATAGAGGGTCATCTTATTTCTCCATCGGCGTGGCTTCACGCCCGCGCAGCACGATGTCCCAACGGTAACCGAGGGCGTAGGACGGAATGGTTTTTTCCAGATCGAAGCTGGCGATCAGGCGTTCCTTGGCCGAAGTGTCCGGCACGCAGTTGTAGATCGGGTCATACGCGAGCAACGGATCGCCGGGGAAGTACATCTGCGTGACCAGACGCGTAAGGATGCTCGGCCCGAACAAGGAAAAATGGATGTGCGCCGGGCGCCAGGCGTTGTGGTGGTTGCCCCACGGGTAAGCCCCGGGCTTGATGGTCTGGAACTGGTACCAGCCGTCGGCATCGGTGACGGTGCGGCCGGTGCCGGTGAAGTTCGGGTCCAGCGGCGCATCGTGCAGGTCGCGGGCGTGGTTGTAGCGACCGGCGGCGTTGGCCTGCCAGATCTCCACGAGAATCCCCGGCACCGGCAGACCGTCTTCATCGAGCACACGGCCGTGAATAATGATGCGCTCGCCCAACGGCTCGCCGGCGTGCTGCGCGGTCAGGTCGTTGTCTTTCTCGGCAACGTGTTCGGCACCGATGGTCGGCCCGGTGATTTCCGAGAGTGAATGGGGCAGGTACACCAAAGGCTTGGACGGCGAGCGCAGGTTGGTGGATTGATACGTCGGGTGCAGGTAGTCAGGCTGAGTGCCTGCCTGTGGGCGACGGTAACCAGGCTTGTCAGTCATTTCACTTTCCTCAATTCTTGTAAGTGCCGCAGCGCGTCAGACGCGTTCGATGGCCAGGGCCAGACCCTGGCCGACACCGACGCACATGGTCGCCAGGCCTTTCTTGCCAGCGGTCTTTTCCAGCTGATGCAGGGCGGTCAGTACCAGTCGCGCCCCGCTCATGCCCAACGGGTGACCGAGAGCGATCGCGCCGCCATTGGGATTGACCTGCGGCGCATCGTCGGCCAGGCCCAACTCGCGCAGCACCGCCAGGCCCTGGCTGGCAAACGCCTCGTTGAGTTCGATCACGTCGAAATCGCTGACCGCGACGCCGAGGCGCTCGGTCAGTTTGCGCACCGCCGGCACCGGGCCGATGCCCATTACCCGTGGTGCGACACCGGCGCTGGCCATGCCGAGCACTTTCGCGCGGGCGGTCAGGCCGTGTTTTTTCACCGCTTCAGCCGAGGCAAGTATCAGCGCCGCGGCGCCATCGTTAACGCCAGAGGCATTGCCGGCGGTGACGGTTTTGTCCGCGCCGTTGACCGGTTTCAGTCTGGCCAGCGCGTCGATCGTGGTGTCGGCGCGCGGATGTTCGTCCTCGCTGACCACGGTTTCGCCTTTTTTATGGGCGATGCGCACTTCGACGATTTCTTCAGCGAAGTAACCCGCGGCCTGAGCGGCAGCGGTACGTTGCTGACTGCGCAGGGCAAAGGCGTCCTGATCCTCGCGCGAAACCTGGTAGTCGTCGGCGACGTTGTCAGCGGTTTGCGGCATGGCATCGACGCCGTACTGCGCCTTCATCAGCGGGTTGATGAAACGCCAGCCGATGGTGGTGTCTTCCAGTTTCATGTTGCGCGAGAACGCCGCATCAGCCTTGCCCATCACGAACGGCGCGCGGGACATCGACTCGACGCCGCCGGCAATTGCCAGCTCCATTTCGCCGCTGGCGATCGCACGAAACGCAGTGCCGATGGCGTCCATGCCCGAAGCGCAAAGACGATTGAGGGTCACGCCGGGCACGCTGTCCGGCAGACCGGCGAGCAACAGCGCCATGCGTGCAACGTTGCGGTTGTCTTCGCCGGCCTGGTTGGCGCAGCCGAGGAACACCTCATCGACTGCATTCCAGTCCACCGATGGATTGCGCTCCATCAAGGCTTTGATCGGCACGGCGGCCAGGTCATCGGCGCGCACGGCGGACAGTGCGCCGCCGAAGCGGCCGATGGGGGTGCGAATCGCGTCGCAGATATACACGTCACGCATCATGCTTCTCCCGGTGCCTGACCGTGGGCGGCGGCGGTGCGCGCTTCGAGATCACGCAGCGCGGTCAGCTCGACGTCGGTCGGCTCAGCAGTGGTTTCAACGGATTCGGCAAAACGGATCGCCCAACCGGTGGCGGCGACCACTTGCTCGCGGGTCACGCCCGGATGCAACGCGGTGACCACGAACTCGTTAGTGCCCTCCTCCGGTTCCATGATGCACAGGTCGGTGATGATCCCCACCGGCCCGGCACCCGGCAGGCCCAGACGTTTGCGCGAATCGCCACCCTCGCCGTGACCGACGGAGGTGATGAAATCGAGTTTGTCGACAAACGAACGCGCCGACTGTTTGAGGATGATCAGCACGCTTTTCGCCGAACCGGCAATCTCCGGCGCGCCACCGGCACCCGGCAGACGCACTTTCGGCGCGTGGTAGTCGCCGACCACGGTGGTGTTGATGTTGCCGAAACGGTCGACCTGCGCGGCGCCGAGAAAACCGACGTCGATGCGCCCGCCCTGCAGCCAATAGCGAAAAATCTCACCGGTCGGCACGACGGTGTCGGCGGTTTCGGCCAGCTCGCCGTCACCGATGGACAGTGGCAGCACGCTCGGCTTGGCGCCAATCGGGCCGGATTCGTAGATCAGCACCACGTCCGGCGATGAAGTCAGACGCGCAAGGTTAGCGGCTTTCGACGGCAGGCCGATGCCGACGAAGCACACCGAGCCGTTCTTCAGGCGCCGGGCCGCAGCGACGGTCATCATTTCATTGGTGGTGTAAGTCATTACTTGGCCTCCGAAGCAGCGGCCAACTTGGCCTGGAATTCGCTGAAATCAGCGCAGCCATGGATGTATTCGTTGATCCACGCGGTAAACGTCTCACGGTCGCGAGCGATCGGGTCCCACGCCTGATAGAAACGATTGTCGCGCTCGGTGTAACCGTGGGCGTAGGACGGATGCGCGCCACCTGGCACATGGCAGACCGCGCTCAAGGCCCAGGTCGGCAGTACACAGGCGTTCATCGGTGCGTTGAGGTCGTCGACGATTTCTTCCACGGTGACGATGCAGCGTTTGGCCGCCAGCGCGGCTTCTTTCTGCACACCGAGAATGCCCCACAGCAGAACGTTGCCTTTGCGGTCGGCCTTCTGCGCATGAATCACGGTGACGTCGGGGCGTACCGATGGCACTGCCGCCAGCACTTCGCCGGTGAACGGGCAGGTCACGGTTTTGATCAGCGGATTGACCTTCGGCAGGTCGGAACCGGCGTAGGCACGCAGCACCGCGAACGGCAGGCCGGACGCGCCAGCGACATAGGCATTGGCGAGGTCGGCATGGCTGTGCTCTTCGATTTCCAGGGCGTGCGGCCATTGCTTCTCGACCGCGTCACGCAGACGGTGCAGCGAGCCCACACCCGGGTTGCCGCCCCAGGAGAAAATCAGTTTGCGCGCGCAACCGGCGCCGATCAGTTGGTCGTAGATCAGGTCCGGCGTCATCCGCACCAGCGTCAGATCTTTCTTGCCCTGACGAATGATTTCATGACCCGCTGCCGTAGGGATCAGGTGAGTGAAGCCTTCGAGGGCGACGGTATCGCCGTCGTTGACGAATTGCTTCACCGCGTCGTGCAGCGAAAGGATCTCAGCCATGGAGCGGGCTCCTGTTCTTTTGTAAGGAATCGCCAGTGATAAAGAGGCGCGAGGTTCAGCGCCGGAGTCACTGAAGATTAAGCCTGGGAAAATCGCCAAACAATCCGATAATCGACTGAGTGTTCGTTTATCGCACGGATTGTTGCTTCCCTATCGGTTCGTGTCGCCTGCAAAAGATCGCAGCCTTCGGCAGCTCCTACATTTGAAATGCATTCCCCTGTAGGAGCTGCCGAAGGCT
>NZ_QETJ01000253.1:0-4464 GCF_003105095.1 Pseudomonas sp. NDM
ATCTTTTGATCTTGATCTTCAAAAGCCAGATCAAAAGATCGCAGCCTTCGGCAGCTCCTACAGAGGATCGTGGCGTGTCAGCAGAGAGTTTCTGGATATTCAGAAAACCAGCCCCATCCGCCGCTCGTACCCAATCCGTCCCTTGTACGCTTCGCCGCTGTCGACGTAGCCATGCCTGGCATACAGCGCAATCGCCGCTTCGTTATCGGCGTCCACCGACAATTCCAGCCCCTTGATCTCCGGCCATGCTTCACGCGCGACGGCGGGCAGTGCTTGCAGACAAGCCTTGCCGTAGCCCTTGCCTTGGGCGCGGCGATCGACCTGCAAGGCATGCAACGTGGCGCTGTGTTCGTCGGCCCAGTCGGGCAATACCGGCGGGCGCTTGAGCAGCAAAAATGCCACCGGCACGTCGTCAGCCAGCAGGGCAAAACCCTTTACCCCGGGGCCGGGTTTCGAGAGAAGAGTGTGCAACGCACCGTGGATGTCGCCGGAGAATCTGATCTGCTCGGGGTGGATTTCAATGGCCTCGACTTGCTGACGCTGCAAAGGGCTGAGGCTGTCGTACGGCACGAGTTGGGCTGACACGGGAATTTCCTTTTTCCTACAAAGAATGAGCCTCGGATTCTAGCGACATTGTCATCGGCGGATTTTTTTGTTTGCCTTGTCGATCTGCGCAAAGGGCAAACGACTAAGGGTGTCTTCACAACAAAAACCACGGAGAACACCATGAGCGCACAGACTGATATCCAGACCCTGATCAACACCTACCGCGAAGCGGTGATGGCCAAGGACGTCGAAAAAGTCATGGCCCTGTATGCCGATGACATTGTCTCGTTCGATGCGATCAAGGCCCTGCAATTCAAGGGCAAAGCGGCCTACCGCGCGCACTGGGTGGAGTGCATGGAAATGTGCCCCGGGCCGCACATCTTCGAATTCCACGAAATCGCCATCGAAAGCGCCGACAACATTGCCTTCGCCCACTGGGTGGCCAACTGCGGCGGCACCAATGACAAGGGCGAAACCCAGAGCTGCTGGATGCGGGTTACCGCCTGTTACCGCCAAATCGGCGGGGCGTGGAAGATCGCTCACGAGCACTGGTCGGCACCGTTCGATCCGATGAGCGGCGCGACGCTGTTCGATGTGACCCCCTGATCTTCAGCCATAGTTGATCCGTTCGAATCAGGAGATCGCCATGAAATACCTATGCCTGGTCTACAGCGATGAACGCCTGCTGCACTCGTCGCCCGACAGTCCCGAGGACGCCGAATGCTCGGCCTACGCCGAGTCGGTGCAGTGCAGCGGGCGGATGATCGCCGCCGAAGCGCTGGAGTCGGTAGAGACCGCAACCACCGTACGGATGCGCAACGGCAAGTTGTCGATCACCGACGGGCCTTTCGCTGAAACCAAAGAGCAACTCGCCGGTTTCTACCTGATCGATGCCAAGGATCTCAACGAAGCGATTCAGGTCGCCGGCAACATCCCGGCAGCCCGGGTCGGCAGCGTTGAGGTGCGCCCGGTGCGGCAGTTGAATGTCTGACGTCCGGGCGCGGGTCGAGCTGGTCTACCGCGACGAGTCGCGGCGGATCCTGGCGACGCTGATTCGCCTGCTTGGTGATTTCGACCTCGCTGAAGAGGCCTTGCACGAGGCGTTCTTCGTCGCGGTCGAGCGCTGGCAGCGCGACGGCGTGCCGGACAACCCGCGCACCTGGCTGGTCTCGACCGGACGATTCAAAGCCATCGATGTGTTGCGTCGGCGCGCGCGGTTCAAGGCCTCGCAACCGCTGCTGCTGGCGCAACTCGATGAGCTGGAACAGGCTGACTGGAGTGGCGAGGACGTGGAAGATGATCGCTTGCGGCTGATCTTCACCTGCTGCCACCCGGCCCTGGCGGCGGATGCGCAAGTGCCGCTGACCTTGCGCGAAGTCTGCGACCTCACCACCGAAGAAATCGCCCGTGCTTTTCTCTCGGCGCCGGCGGCGATTGCCCAGCGCATCGTGCGCGCGAAAGCCAAGATCCGCGACGCGAAAATCCCTTATCAAGTGCCTACGCTGAACGAATTGCCCGAGCGCCTCGACAGCGTGCTGCGGGTGATCTATCTGGTGTTCAACGAAGGCTATTCGGCCTCGGTTGGCGCCGAGCTGACCCGCGAGGATCTGACGCGCGAATCGATTCGGCTGGGGCGCTTGTTGATGGAGTTGCTGCCGGAACCCGAAGTCATGGGCCTGCTGGCGCTGATGCTGCTGCACGAATCACGCCGGCCGGCACGCACCTCGCCGAGTGGTGAGCTGGTGCTGCTCGACGATCAGGATCGCGCGTTGTGGGATGCCGGGTTGATGGCTGAAGGCTGCGCGCTGGTCGAGCGCGCGCTGAGTACACGACGCTTCGGGCCGTATTGCCTGCAGGCGGCGATTGCAGCGGTGCATGCGGAAGCACCGTCGGCGGCGGAAACCGACTGGCGGCAGATTGTCGGGCTGTACGATGTCTTGCTGCGCGCGGTGCCCTCGCCGGTGATCGAGCTGAACCGGGCAGTGGCGGTGGCCAAGCGTGATGGAGCGTTGGCCGGGTTGTCATTGATAGAAGGGATTTTGGCCCGAGGCGAGTTGCAGGATTACCACTTGGCGCATTCGGCGCGGGCGGAGTTTTGCCGGCAGTTGGGCCGGGTGGAGGAGGCGCGGGCTGCGTATCAGCGGGCGCTGGAGTTGACGCGGCAGGAGCCGGAGCGGCGGTTTATTCGAGGACGGATCAAGGCGCTGGGACTGCCCTGAGTTTGGCGCTCTCGCGACGGTGGGCAGCCTGTGGATTGCCCTCACCCTAACCCTCTCCCAGAGGGAGAGGGGACTGATTGGGGGATATTGGAGAGATTCACCGACTTGAACGAATTGTCTTGAATCCATAATCGATAAGGTTTTTCAGGTCGATGCATAACGCCAGACACCTCGGTCGGCCCCCTCTCCCTCCGGGAGAGGGCTGGGGTGAGGGGCTTTTGATCTTGGCAGCTTTATTCGAGCATCTTGCTCAACAACCAGCTCCCCGCCGGCCCCGGCGGATATAGCCGCGACCACAAGGCATCGACAAACACCGGTTTCGGCCAGCCGCGCACGTCCACTTCAATCAGCAAATCATTGGCATAGCGCTGCACCAGCCACCTCGGCAATGGCGCCCAGCCAAATCCCTTTTCCGCCATTTCCAGCAGCATCAGATAACTCGGCGCCGACCACACCCGGCCTTTGCCACGGCTGTCATAGGGATTGACGATGGTCGCCAGGCGCAACTCGCGATGTTGCTCGAGGATCTGCTGGTCGACATGCTCCAGCTTGGCCAACGGATGCTCGCGGCTGATGAACAGGGCAATCTCCGTGCGCTCGGCGACGGTCGAGGTGACCAGATCCGGCGGGTAGTTATCCTGCATTTCCGCGAAGGCCAGATGCGCCCTGCCGCGCTGGACCAGTTCGATCAGGTCATCGCATTCGGCAATCAGGCATTCCAGCTCCAGCTCTGGATATCGCTGCTCGAAACTCACCAGTGCCGCCTCGAAACGATACGACTGATAGGTATCGGAAATCGCCACGGTCAGCTTCGGCTCGATGCCTTGCGCCAATTGCCGTGCGCTCATCTCCAGGCGACTGGTGGCGGCCAGAATCGCTTCGGCTTTCTGCAGCATGACGTGGCCGGCGGGGGTGAGCGTGGGTTTGCGGCTGCTGCGGTCAAACAGTTGCAAATCCAGATCGATTTCCAGACTGGCGACCGCTGCGCTGATGGTCGACTGACTGCGCCCCAACTTGCGCGCAGCGGCGGAAAACGAGCCTTGCGTCGCCGCCTGCACAAACGCCAACAGCACTTCCTGCGAAACCATGAACTATCGCCTTGATCGATGGTTATTGGTTATGAAGTATCGGGAATCGGTTGGATCATGGCAACCATCGTCAAACAAGGAGTCAGGCCATGACTGTCTACAAGTCCATCACCGAACGCGTGTTCCAGGCTGTCGGGTTCGAATTTCTCGCCATCCTCATTTGCACACCGCTGCTGGCGTGGATCATGCAAAAACCTCTGCTCGACATGGGGGCCGTGACCGTACTCATTGCGATGTTGGCGCTGGCATGGAACGTGGTGTTCAACCGTTTTTTCGACCGTGCTCTGGCGCGAATGAATCTGTCGCATAACGCCTGGGTGCGGGTGGTGCATGCATTGTTGTTCGAAGGTGGACTGATCGTGATGGGCGTGCCGCTGATTGCCTGGTGGCTGTCGGTCAGCCTGTGGCAGGCGTTGTTGCTCGACATCGGCGTGCTGCTGTTTTTCCTGCCGTATACCTACGTCTATCACTGGGGTTATGACGTCCTGCGCGAACGCTTCATGGCGCGCCGCGCCTATGAAAGCTAACGCCGATCCCCCTGTAGGAGCTGCCGAAGGCTGCGATCTTTTGATTTTGTTTTTTGAAAATCAAAGTCAAAAGATCGCAGCCTT
>NZ_QETJ01000254.1:0-4440 GCF_003105095.1 Pseudomonas sp. NDM
ATGCTGAATGTGCTGGCCTCATCGCGAGCAGGCTCACTCCTACAGGGGGTCTCTACAATATTCAGAATTTCAGCGCAGCCGATTTCGCCGTCACTTCCGTGCCTTGCTGGCCGCTGGCGCTGATCAGTTGTACCTGAATCTTCTGCGTAGCCGGGAAGGTCTTGAAGACGTTCGCCAGATCCAGCGTATTCAGCGCCCCCGGTGTGGCGCAGTTGAACTGGTAATGCGCATGGATTTCGCTGTGGTCGTGGTGATGCTCGTGACCGTCCTTGTCCGCTTCATCTTCGTCGTGATCGTCGGCGTCCGGCTTGTCGCCGAACAGCGGGCTTTCCAGTTCCTGGCTGACCACTTTGCAACCGGCCGCAGCGGGCAGACTGAACAGCGCCAATGGTTTTTCCAGCTGCGCACGAGCGGCAGCGACTTTGGCCTTGTCCGCGTCCGACGTGGCCGCATGTTCGAAACCGACCAGGTTCATCGCCGGGCTTTCCAGTTCCAGCTCCAGGGTCTGACCGTCGAGCGCGGCATTCAGGCGACCCACACCATGCTCATGCGCGCCGAGGCTGCCGTGCTCATGGTCGTGATCGTGCTCATCAACCGCATGGGCAGCGGCCAGCGGCAACAGGGCAAACGGCAAAGCGAGCAGCAAACGACGCATGGCGGACTCCAAAAAATGAAAAAATTGTTATGTAATCTTATAACGAAAGTGCGCAGAGTGTGCCCGTGCGCTTGGGATTGCGCAAGACTTGGCTAGGCACCGCCCGGGATGAGTTCGCGGGCGGTGCTGGGATTGGATGTCATGCTTGCAGAATCAGAAGCCTGCGCCGGGATAGTCGAACCAATAGTGTCCCGAAAGAACATCGTTGATCAGATTTGCGTCGAGCACGCTCGGGGCATCGCGACTGAAACGCTGTCGCCAAGCCGGAAGCCACCAGTAGTTGATGGCTGTTCCGCGCGGAAATACCACCAGAGTCAGCACCTCCTTATCCATTTTGCCCTGCGTGTAGAGTTGATGACTGCGATCCATCAGGGCCATGTACTGGTCGATTGGCAGTCTGAACATCAGTGCCAGGGTGAAGATTTTTTCACTCTGACTGAACGCCGGACTCTGCAGTACCCGCAATGCTTCGCAAGTGTGTGAATTCGGTTGACTCGCTATGCTCTGGCCTTCGGGGGTTGAAAGTATGTCGAAACGATCATCCATGTTTCGCCAGTCGGTCCGGCTATTGCGCTCAAAGTAATCACGAATAACAAGGGTCAGTGGACCTGCAGTTTCCCCGTCAGCGGGACAAGCCGAAAGATCGGCAGGCAACCAGATGCGCCATGCCACAATGAGCAAAAACGGAATTATGAGGAGGAGCGAATAAGGGCGTTTCATTGTGGCGTGCTGTGTTTGTAGCGTCGGAAAATAGTGAAGTCATGGTCGCTGGGATTTGCATTACCGGTCGCATGGCGAAAACCTGCGTCGTTAACTTCAACTTTTTCCCACCCTGCAGAAATGCATACGCCCTTCGTTAGAACGAAGCCGACATGGCCGCTGGCGTCGGAATAATTCATTGCGTAAGCGCCGACGTCCCCGGGCAACGGCGTGCGCTCGACTTTCCAGCTGTTGAGCAATCGTTGTCCATTCGCCCATTCACCCGCGAGCGGAGGGCTAACCTTGGAGAAATATGGCAGGTATTTCGATTTGCCATGTTCAATCAACGCCACGTTGACCCCAATTGCGGTCAGCACGTCGTAGACGAACAGATTGCATTTATTTGTGTTTGGTGGAAATTCCACGCTCTGCCTGAGAGTAGGGTGTGGTAGCGACTTTTTGCTTTTATTCCCTGCCCATTGTGTTGATCCCCGGTGTGACAGCGCCTCCATCAGTATCCTGCGCGGCATGTCCTGAATGACGACTTTCACCGTTCGGGTTTCATTGGTACGTTTCACACCATATTCGACTTCGTAGAACGCGTCGTTCGAGACAGCGCCGCTGGTCGTAAGCGGGACTTTTACCCACGGTGATATCGCTACGATCGAAAGAGACTTCCCTGGATTCAACGTCGCAGTGTGCATACCTTTTTTTGTACCGGAGTTCCCCACAATCTGAACCGTCACTTCGTGGGTGTCTCGGGTCTTGATCGACGATAGTTCCTTGCCCGCGAGCGTTATAGCGATCTGGCCGTTTTTGGACATTAATGAATAAATGCGAGGCCTGTCATCGTTTTGAACGATGTTGTCATCTACGACTTGACCGTCAATAAGCAGCTGAAATTTTACGCCTGGCGGTGGCTGCATCAGAAAGTCTTTAAAGATGAGTTTGATTTCCGATTTCATGACAAATCCTGTGTCAGGGGCTCTTCATAGGCATAGAAAGTCCATTCGGAATCTTCCCCTACCAACAGGGTGTCGTAATCCGAAGCGTTTTTTACCGGGTGTTCGCAGCCTTCGCCTGTGAGGTTGCAAGTGCTGTCTTGTAAAACGGCAACCTTCGCCTTGTCCTTGAGTTTGTAAGCCAAACCTGGCTTTTCCGTGTCATCGAGGCGTTCGATGATGACCTGCAAGTAGCGATAAGAGGTCAGGGCAGCAATCGGTGGCCCCATGTCAATTGGAGCGGGCCGGCCAATTCCTGCAAAACCACTGTGTTGCTGAGTGAGCAGCTTATTTGTCATGGGCGGACAACCGCAGGCGACGTAGTCACCCTCTAGCGCAGCTGGTCCGGCAGGTAAAATCAGCGTTCTTTCACCCACTGCTACGATGGGGCCTTTGCCAGGCCCACAAACCGGACAACTGGCGAGTTGTCCAATGGAAGCGATTATTCTTCCTTCGATATTGAGGTTCTCATTTCCTTCAAGTATCACGCCACCTGTAGAGGTCGGGCCTCCTTTAGAGGCCAGTTTTCGTCCTGAAGACATTGGGAATCCTTCCCGCAAAAAGAGATTAATTTAGCCGATTAACCCGGAATTACCAGATGTGTTTGGCGCCCTTTACTTGGCGTTGCACAAGTCCCGTGGGAGCATGCAGGTCAGAAAAATGCAGGAGCGAACTCGATGTTGCGGATACGCGGAACGGTCGGCGAGGTGCCGGTGGATTTGACGGTGGAGCTGGATGACAGCGATTGGGCGAGGCTCGGTTCGGCGCTGAGCGGGCAGGCGCCGGTTGCGCAGTCTGAGGCGGTTGCGCCAGCCCCGGCGGCGAAGCCGGTGAGTCAGGACGATGCGCTGTGGCAGGTGGCCAGAGACTTGCTGCGCAAGGCTGGGCAACTGAGTGGACCGGATCTGCTCGATCAGTTGGAGGCGCTGACCGGCAGTGCGGCGGCGGGCAAGCGTTTGCTGGTGCGTTTGCGCCACAGTACCGATGTGAAGGTGGCGAGCGGCGGGGATACGCCGCTCTATAGCTGGATCGAGTGAACCGCTAAAGATCGCAGCCTTCGGCAGCTCCTATAGAATCAGCGTTCCTCCGCAAAAACCGCGGTGAACACGATCCGATGTAGGAGCTGCGGCACGCTGCGATCTTTTGCTCTCAATAAAGCGCAGCAAACATCTTGCGGCGATACACCGTCACCAACGGGTGATCATTGCCCAGCAGCTCGAACACCTGCAGCAAGGTCTTGTGCGGCAAGCCTTCGCCATAGTTGCGGTTGCGGATGAACAGTTTGAGCAGGGCGTCCAGCGCCGCTTCGTATTGCTGGCGTGCCAGTTGCTGGATCGCCAGTTGATACACCGCTTCATCGTCCTGCGGATTTTGCGCCAGGCGGCTCTTCAGGTCGGCGGCGTCCGGCAGGTCCCGGGCGAGGCCGAGAAACTGGATCTGCGCCTTGGCCCCAGCGAGTGCGGCTTTGTGCTCATCGCTCTTGACCGCGTCGAGCACAGTTTGCGCTTCGCCCAGCTCACCGCGTTCGGTCAGGCAGCGTGCGTAGAGGATCAGCGCCCTGGCGTTGGTATTGTCTTCATTGAGCAGGGCGACCAGAGCCGCTTCGGCCTCGGCGAAACGGCCGTCGTCGAACATCGCCTGAGCCTGTTCGAACGGGTCGGCAGCAGCCGGTGGCGGCATTTGCACATGCGGTTCGAGCAGGGCGCGCACGGCAGATTCCGGTTGAGCGCCGGCAAAGCCATCGACCGGCTGACCGTCCTTGAACAGCACCACGGTCGGCAGGCTGCGAATGCCGAAGCGGGCGACGATGTCCTGCTCGATGTCGCAATTGACCTTGGCCAGCAGCAGCTCGCCCTGATAGCTCTCGGCAATGCCTTGCAGCATCGGCATCAACGCCTTGCACGGCGCACACCATTCGGCCCAGAAATCCACCAGCACCGGCTTGTTGAAGGAGGCTTCGATCACCGACTGGTCGAAATCGGCAGTCGTGGCGTCGAAGATGTACGGCGTTTGCTGACTCATGGGGGATCTCTCTAAGCGTCAATGAACGCACTATAAGGGGTGGCGCAAAAGATCGCAGCCTTC
>NZ_QETJ01000255.1:0-4404 GCF_003105095.1 Pseudomonas sp. NDM
GAGCCTGCTCGCGATAGAGGTCGATCAGTCGACATCAATGTTGAATACCAGACCGCTATCGCGAGCAGGCTCACTCCTACAGGTGATAGCGGTGATTTCATAATCAGTGATGCGGATATCTGACCCACAGGTTTACAATCCGCGCTCCTGATCAGGAGTAATCCCGTGCTGACTCATCTCGATTCCCAAGGTCGCGCCAACATGGTCGACGTCACTGAAAAAGCCGTGACGTTCCGTGAAGCGACGGCTCAAGCGCTGGTGCGCATGCTCCCTGAAACCCTGCAGATGATCGTCAGCGGCGGCCATCCCAAAGGTGATGTGTTCGCCGTGGCACGCATTGCCGGGATTCAGGCAGCGAAGAAAACCAGCGATCTGATTCCGCTGTGCCACCCGCTGATGCTGACGGGCGTCAAAGTCGAACTCAGCGCCGAAGGCGAAGACAGCGTGCGCATCGTCGCCCGCTGCAAGTTGTCCGGGCAGACCGGCGTCGAAATGGAGGCGCTGACCGCCGCCAGTGTCGCCGCCCTGACCATCTATGACATGTGCAAAGCCGTCGATCGTGGCATGACCATTGAAAGCGTGCGTCTGCTGGAAAAAGTCGGCGGCAAGAGCGGCCATTTCCAGGCGGACCCGGCATGAAACTGACTGTGAAGTTTTTTGCTCGTTACCGCGAGGCGCTGGGCGTGGATTCAGTCGTGGTTGAAGGCGATTTCGCCAGCGTCGATGACGTTCGCGCATTGTTGGCGCAACGTGATGGCGCTGAGGTGTTGAGCGAGCAGAACCTGATGTGCGCACGCAACGAGGATCTTTGTCAGCTTGACGAGCCAGTGACCGATGGCGACGAAGTGGCGTTTTTTCCAACTGTGACCGGGGGCTGAACATGGCGATTCGCGTGCAGGCCATGCCGTTCGATCCGGGCGCTGAAGTCAATGCGATGCACGCGGCCAATGTGGGCGTCGGTGCGGTGGTGAGCTTTGTCGGTTACGTGCGCGACTTCAACGACGGGCTCGACGTCGCGGGGATGTTTCTCGAGCACTATCCGGGCATGACCGAAAAAGCCCTCGGCAAGATCGCTGTCGAAGCGCAGCAGCGCTGGCCGCTGCTGAAACTGGAAGTGCTGCATCGCATAGGCGCGCTGGAGCCGGGCGAGCCGATCGTCTTCGTCGGCGCCGCCAGCGCCCATCGCCAGGCCGCGTTCGATGCCTGCGCGTTCGTCATGGACTACCTGAAAACCCGCGCGCCGTTCTGGAAGAAAGAAAACACCAGCGATGGGCCCCGTTGGGTTGAGGGGCGGGACAGTGATCATGTGGCTGCGGATCGCTGGAAGAAGTAAGTTCTGTATTGCCCTCAAATCCGCTATCGCGAGCAGGCTCACTCCTACAGGGGAACGCATTGCAAATGTAGGAGTGAGCCTGCTCGCGAAGGCGTCATCTGCAACACCGAAATCCTCCCTCTCTACCCGATTGACGATTTGTACCTGAGAGTCCAGTATGGATTTCCAAGTACAAAAAAAGCTTCTGTCTTGCAGCTAATAGCTTGCCGCTTGTAGCTGCTTTCTTGCCAAACCAACAACAACTTCGCGAGAGAACGAACATGAAGAAACTTCCCCTCATCACCGGTCTGGCCCTCAGCCTGTTGGCCTCCGCCAGCGTGTTCGCCGCCGAGAAAACCCTGCGCATCGGCATCGAAGCGGCCTATCCGCCGTTCGCGTCGAAAACCGACAAGGGTGAAATCGTCGGTTTCGACTACGACATCGGCAATGCCTTGTGTGCGCAGATGAAGGTCAAGTGTGTGTGGGTCGAAGGTGAGTTCGACGGGCTGATTCCTTCGCTGAAAGTGAAGAAGATCGACATGGCGCTGTCGTCGATGACCATCAACGAAGATCGCAAGAAGTCAGTGGATTTCAGCCATAAGTACTACTTCACATCCTCGCGCCTGGTGATGAAGGAAGGCGCCAGCGTCGATGATCAGTACGCCAGCCTCAAAGGCAAGAATGTTGGCGTGCAGCGCGCGACCACCACCGATCGTTATGCCACCGAGGTGTTCGAACCCAAGGGCATCAACGTCAAGCGCTACAGCAATAACGAAGAAATCTACATGGACCTGGCGGCGGGGCGCCTCGATGCGATTTTCGCCGACACCATTCCGCTCAATGACTTCCTGTCGATGCCCCGCGGCAAGGGTTATGCGTTTGTCGGTCCGGAGTTGAAGGATCCCAAGTATGTCGGTGAAGGCGCGGGGATTGCGGTGCGCAAGGGCAATGCCGAGCTGGTCAGCCAGTTGAACAGCGCCATCGACGGGATTCGCGCGAGTGGCGAGTATCAGAAGATTTCCCAGAAGTATTTCAAGACCGATATCTACGGCGACTGATAAAAAGATCGCAGCCTTCGGCAGCTCCTACATGGGAATGCGTTCTCCTGTAGGAGCTGTCGAAGGCTGCGATCTTTTGCTTTTCAGCCCTTCAATTCCTTCAAATGCTTGTACACCGTCGCCCGGCCCATGTTCAGCACATTGGCCACGTAGTTCGAGGCGCTTTTGCCCTTGAACGCGCCCTCGGCGTGCAGCGCCAGCACCAGTTCGCGTTTGTGATCACGGGTCAGCAGGTTCAGGCTCAACTGCCGCTCGCGCAGCCACGCGTGGAGGAAGGTGTTGATGCGTTCCTGCCAGTCATCACGGAACAGTGAGTCCGGCTGCGGAATCAGTTTGCTCGGCGACAGAAACAGGTCGAGTGCCGCTTTGGCGTTCTCGAACAGGGAAATATTCAGATTGATGCACAGCACTGCGAGCGGTCGATCTTCACTGTCGCGCAGCACAGTGCTCAGGCTGCGAATCTTCTGACCGTCCCAGTTGAGCTTTTCGTACGGGCCGATGTTTCTTTCGCTGACCTCCTCGCTGAGCATGTCTTCCAGCGAGGAGTCGTCGCCGATTTCACGCTTGGACAGGTTGTTGGCGATGTAGTCGACCTTCTGCGTGCGCAGGTCGTGCAGCACCACCTCGGCATGGGGAAAGAACAGCGTGGCGATGGCATCGGCGATGGCGCGGAAGTTATCCAGCGCCGGGTCGAATTCGGGGGCGGTCATGACAGTGGAACTCCAGGCAGCGTCAGCGCCCCATGTGCCGGGGCGCTGCGAGTGTGCCGCAATCTCTTGGGCGAGTCGATGCGATCACCCCAGTCGGGCGGGGGAGAGCATGGCGCTGTCCAGACCGAATTGCTGCAGCTGCTCGGGGAACGGCTCGCCGCGCACCAGCGCCGCACTGGCCTGACCCATCGCCGGCGACGTCTGAATGCCGTAACCGCCCTGTGCCGCAACCCAGAACAGCCCCGGCACTTTTGAATCGAAACCGCTGAGCAGATCACCGTCGGCAACGAAACTGCGCAGCCCGGCCCAGGTGCGGGTCGGGCGGCGGATGGTCAGTGTGGTGGCTTCTTCGATCTGATAAATACCCATGGCGATGTCGAGTTCTTCCGGCTGCACGTCGTGCGGTTCAACCGGGTCGGCGTTGGCCGGCGAGCCGAGGAACATGCCGGCGTCGGGCTTCATGTAGAAGGATTCGTCGAGGCTGACCAGCATCGGCCAGTGATGAATATCCACGCCTTCAGGACCGGCAAAGATAAACGCAGCACGACGTTTCGGTTGCAGACCCAGCGGCTGCGCACCGGCCAGGGCGCCGATCCTGTCGGCCCAGGCACCGGCGGCGTTGATCAGCACCGGTGCGCTGAACGTCTCGCCGTTGGTTTGCACGATCCACAGGCCATCGGCATCGCGATCCAGGCCAAGCACTTCGCAATCGGTATGGACTTCGCCGTGGTTGCGCCGGATGCCGCGCAGGTAGCCCTGATGCAGCGCGTCGGTGTCGATGTCGCACGCCGAAGGATCGTAGATCGCACCGTGGACTTTGTCCCGGCGCAGGATCGGCAGGCGTGCGCAGGCTTCGTCGGCGCTGAGCAGCTGCATCTGCGGCACGGTGGCTTTGGCGCTGAGGTATTGGTTGTTCAGTTCGGCAGGGTCGCCGATGAAGTCGACGGTCATTTCGCCGCGTGGGGTCAGTAGCGGATGCTCGCAGAAGCCGCTGGGAGGATTGTCGAAGAACGCGCGGCTGGCCTGAGTGAGTGCGCGTACCTGGGCGGTGCCGTAGGCGGCGGTGTACAGCGCGGCGGAACGACCGGTGGAGTGATAGCCGGGATGGGTTTCACGTTCGAGCACGATCACTTTGCCGTGCGGCGCCAGCCAGAACCCGGTGGAAGCGCCGGCAATCCCGCCGCCGATGATGATGAAATCTGCGTGGTTCATGAAACTCTCCGGTGTGTACGCGATATCCAGAAATGACGTCGCCCCCTGTAGGAGTGAGCCTGCTCGCGATAGCGGTCGATCAGCCGACATCAATATCGAATGTCAGACCGCT
>NZ_QETJ01000256.1:0-4397 GCF_003105095.1 Pseudomonas sp. NDM
GCTGGACTGCGCAGCAGTCCCAACCCATGCCACCACAATCTGCCTGATGCACCGCGCAATCAGGTTCTGCGACTGCTGCGCAGCCGAGCGGGAGCAAGCTCCCTCGCCACAAGGGGGTGTTTCAGAGCCAGCAAGCGTCCCAAAGTGGGTAATCGGCGACTTTCTTTACCAGGCCGGCGCGCAAAGGGTTGGCAATGATGTAG
Organism: Pseudomonas sp. NDM; assembly: GCF_003105095.1. Taxonomy (NCBI): domain Bacteria; kingdom Pseudomonadati; phylum Pseudomonadota; class Gammaproteobacteria; order Pseudomonadales; family Pseudomonadaceae; genus Pseudomonas; species Pseudomonas sp. NDM. The sequence goes on from NZ_QETJ01000256.1 coordinate 204, forward strand.
CGCGCATAGGGGCGCAGCTCTTCGTTGTCTCGGATCGCGCGGTCGTGGTACCCGGTTTGCCAGAAGGCCCCGGTTCGGTTCAGCGCGCGATTGATGGTCAGCGTGCTGCGGGATTTGACGGTTTGCATCAATCGCTCCAGCGAAGCGTTTTCAAGTTGCACGAGCCAGTGGAGATGATCCGGCATGACTACCCATGCGATCGACTTGACCCATTGCTGGTCCTGGGCTCGCTTGAGTTCCGCTACCAGCAAACGACCGATTCTCCAATCGGTGAAGAGCGGACGGCGTTGATAGACGACAACCGTGATCAGATAAGCGCGTCCTGGCTCAGAGCACCGCCCGCGTCGAAGTCGATGCGAATATAAGCATTTGCGCATTCCGTTGCGTCCTGATGATTGATTCCCTATTTACCCTAGCTGCCGATTGCTTGAATCGAGTCTGAGAAGCCTGTCAGACGATTCTCCTAAACGCGCGGGCAAGTTCCGGGAAGGCAAAACAACCCGATCCCCTGTGGCGAGGGAGCTTGCTCCCGCTGGACTGCGCAGCAGTCCCAACTGCTGCAGCCAGTCAGGTTTCCGACTGCTACGCCCCCAAGCGGCAAGGCGCGGCGATTCGACAAGTCCCCTCCCCATGCGAACGGTGCAACCCATGCGGGCAACATGACGCTGCACCATGACTGTGCAATACTCGGCGCCTTTTTTGGCGGCGAAAATTCCTACATGACGTAGGTAAACCCTCTCCGCAAACCGGGCTTTTGCCGAGAGTTGTCGCTGAATGTTGTGACTTATAGAGTGAAAAATCCTGCCCGGAGCTTTTTATACTGCACGCCCGCTGATGCGTCTGCCCACGAAGCCGACGCGGTTTCCTGCCCCGCCTAGGCCTATCGGCCGACGCTTCGAAACCCGGCGGTCATATCCAATAACAAGACGAGGTTGTACCCCTATGCCAGTCGGCAATCCTCTGCCTCACGGCAATACCGCCCAGGGCGGTCCGCTCAAACGCGAACTCGGCGAACGGCATATCCGCCTGATGGCGCTCGGCGCCTGTATCGGCGTCGGCCTGTTTCTCGGTTCGGCCAAGGCCATCGAAATGGCTGGCCCGGCGATCATGCTGTCTTACATTCTCGGCGGTCTGGCGATTCTGGTGATCATGCGCGCCCTCGGCGAAATGGCCGTGCATAACCCGGTGGCCGGTTCGTTCAGCCGCTATGCGCAGGACTACCTCGGTCCGCTGGCAGGCTTCCTCACGGGCTGGAACTACTGGTTTCTGTGGCTGGTGACCTGCGTCGCGGAAATCACCGCCGTGGCGGTGTACATGGGCATCTGGTTCCCGGATGTGCCGCGCTGGATCTGGGCCCTGGCGGCGCTGATCAGCATGGGTTCGATCAACCTGATCGCGGTCAAAGCCTTCGGCGAATTCGAGTTCTGGTTCGCCCTGATCAAGATCGTCACCATTATCGCCATGGTCCTCGGCGGCGTCGGCATCATTGCCTTCGGTTTCGGCAATGACGGCGTGGCGCTGGGGATTTCCAACCTGTGGGCGCACGGCGGCTTCATGCCCAACGGCGTCACCGGTGTGCTGATGTCCCTGCAAATGGTCATGTTCGCCTACCTCGGCGTCGAGATGATCGGCCTGACCGCCGGTGAAGCGAAGAATCCGCAAAAGACCATTCCAGACGCGATCGGCTCGGTGTTCTGGCGGATTCTGCTGTTCTACGTCGGCGCGCTGTTCGTGATCCTGTCGATCTACCCATGGAATGAAATCGGCACCCAGGGCAGCCCGTTCGTGATGACCTTCGAGCGTCTGGGCATCAAGACCGCCGCCGGCATCATCAACTTCGTGGTGATTACTGCGGCGCTGTCGTCGTGCAACGGCGGCATCTTCAGCACCGGGCGCATGCTCTACAGCCTGGCGCAGAATGGCCAGGCCCCGGCCGGTTTCGCCAAGACCTCGAACAACGGCGTGCCGCGTCGTGCGCTGCTGCTATCGATCGCGGTGTTGCTGCTGGGTGTAATGCTCAACTATCTGGTGCCTGAAAAAGTCTTCGTCTGGGTTACCTCGATCGCAACCTTCGGCGCGATCTGGACCTGGGTGATGATCCTGCTGGCGCAACTGAAATTCCGCAAAGGCCTGAGCGCCAGCGAACGTGCCGGGCTCAAGTACAAGATGTGGCTGTACCCGGTCAGCTCGTACTTCGCCCTGGCGTTTCTGGTGCTGGTGGTCGGCCTGATGGCGTACTTTCCCGATACCCGTGTGGCGCTGTATGTAGGGCCTGCGTTTCTGGTTCTGCTGACGGTGTTGTTCTACGTGTTCAAGTTGCAGCCGACCCAAGTGTCCCAAGACACGGTGCGTTCGGTTTCGTAAGTTCCAGTCGCTGAAAAAAACAAGGCCCCGGTCATAGGATCGGGGCTTTTTTTGTGGTGGGCGCGAGTTGATCGCCAGCGCTACGCGGCCACTACGTCCAGCGGCTCAAAACTGTCCGCCCGCGCCATCTGCCACATCCGCGAGTAAAACTCGCCATTCACTTCACCGGTGAGCAATTCCCCCGGTTTCAGGAACACGTGCAACTGCGAGAACAACTTGATCTCGGTCGCCGACATGCGCCGCACCAGGTGCTTGGCGGACAGTTGCGACGGATGCTCGAGCCCGGCCGCCGCGAGCATTTCCGCCAGCGCTTTGAGCGTGCTGCGGTGGAAGTTGTAGACGCGCTGGGCCTTGTCCGGCACCACCAGAGCGCGTTGGCGCAGGGCGTCCTGGGTGGCGACGCCGGTCGGGCATTTGTTGGTATGGCACGACTGCGACTGGATGCAGCCGATGGCGAACATGAAACCGCGCGCGGAGTTCGCCCAGTCGGCGCCGATGGCCAGCACGCTGGCGATGTCGAAGGCGCTGACGATCTTGCCGCTGGCGCCGAGTTTGATCTTGTCGCGCAGGTTGAGGCCGACCAGCGTGTTGTGCACGAACAGCAGGCCTTCGCGCATCGGCACGCCGATGTGGTCGGTGAACTCGACAGGGGCTGCGCCAGTGCCGCCTTCCTTGCCATCGACGACGATGAAATCGGGAAGGATGCCGGTTTCCAGCATGGCTTTGGCAATGCCCATGAATTCCCACGGATGGCCGAGACAGAACTTGAAGCCCACCGGTTTGCCGCCGGACAGTTCACGCAGCTGCTGGATGAACTGCATCATTTCAATCGGTGTGGAAAACGCACTGTGGCGCGAGGGCGAAACGCAGTCTTCGCCCATCAGGATGCCGCGGGTTTCGGCGATTTCCCGGGTGACCTTGTGTTTGGGCAGGATGCCGCCGTGGCCGGGTTTGGCACCTTGGCTCATCTTGATTTCGATCATGCGTACCTGCGGGTTCTGTGCCTGCACGGCGAAGCGCTCCGGGTCGAAACGGCCGTCGCTGGTGCGGCAGCCGAAATAGCCGCTGCCCAGTTCCCAGGTCAGGTCGCCGCCATGTTCGCGGTGATACGGGCTGATGCTGCCTTCACCGGTGTCGTGGGCGAAGTTGCCGAGTTTTGCACCCTGGTTCAGCGCGCGGATGGCATTGGCACTGAGCGAGCCGAAGCTCATCGCTGAAATATTGAAGATCGACGCCGAGTACGGCTGCGTGCATTGCGGGCCGCCGACAGTGACGCGGAAACCGTTCGGATCGCTCAACGGCGCCGGACGCATCGAATGGCCGATGAATTCGAAGCCGGACTGATAGACGTCGATCAAGGTACCGAACGGTTTGTCGGCGGTCTCGTTTTTCGCTCGCGAGTACACCAGCGAACGCTGGGCGCGGGAGAAGGGCAGGGCGTCGCTGTCGGACTCGAGCAGGTACTGGCGAATCTCCGGGCGGATGCCTTCGACCAGATAACGGATATTGCCCAGAATCGGATAGTTGCGGCGCACCGCGTGGCGCGTCTGCAGCAGGTCGAAGATCCCGAGCAGGCTGAGCACGCCAGTGACAGCGGTGATCGGCCACAGCCAGTCATGTTCGAGGAAAGGCAGGCTGGCGAGAGTGAAAATCACACAGACGGCAAAGAAGGCGTAGCGGCTCAGCAGTGACAGGCTCATACGGTTTCCTTGGGTTCGGACTCGGAATAATCAGCGAAGATTCAGGGATAAACACATTCCCCTGTAGGAGTGAGCCTGCTCGCGATAGCGGTATATCAGCTACAAATGATTTGACTGACCCGACGCCATC
>NZ_QETJ01000257.1:0-4097 GCF_003105095.1 Pseudomonas sp. NDM
CACAGGAATCACCGCAAAACCTGTGGGAGCGAGCCTGCTCGCGAGGGGGTCAACTGGCTATCAAGCCTGGTGCGTAATCCGCCCATCCACCAGCGTATAGCGAACGACACCCGGCAAACTGTGCCCGATGAACGGGCAGTTCTCGCCCTTCGACAGCCAGTGTTCACCGGCAACCGTCGATGCTTTCGGATCGAACAGCACGATATCCGCCGCCCCTCCTACCGCCAGCTTGCCCGCCGGCAGGCGCAACGCTCCGGCCGGGCCTGCGCTCAGGCGTGCCAGCAGCGTCGGCAGATCGAGCAAGCCATCCTCGACCAGGGTCATCGCCAGGGGCAGCAGCAACTCAACGCTGCTGATGCCCGGCTCGGTGGCGCCGAACGGCGCCAGTTTGGCGTCGCGCTCGTGGGGCTGGTGATGGCTGGAGATGGCCGAAACCACCCCGGACTTCACCGCTTCACGCAGGCCATCGCGGTCGGCGCGGGTGCGCAGCGGCGGTTGCACGTGATAGAGGCTGTTGAAGTCGATCAGCGCTTCGTCAGTCAGAATCAACTGATACAGCGCGACATCCGCCGTCACCTTCAAGCCACGGGCCTGGGCCTGCGCGATCAGGGCAACGCCGCGAGCACTGGTCAACTGGCTGAAGTGCGCACGCACACCGGTCTGCTCGACCAGCAGCAGGTCACGGGCGAGCGCTACGGTTTCGGCGGTTTCCGGAATTCCCGGCAGGCCGAGGAAACTGGCGACCGCGCCTTCGTGGGCCAGACCGCCCTCGGCCAGATCGTGATCCTGCGAGTTGAAAATCACCGTCAGGTCAAACGTCGCCGCATATTCCAGCGCCCGGCACAGGGTGCGGCTGTTGCGGAAACTCTCCAGACCGTTGCCGAACGCCACACAACCGGCGTCCCGCAGGGCCACCAGTTCGGCCAGTTGCTCACCGTCCAGACCTTTACTCAGTGCGCCGATCGGGAACACCTTGGTGTTGCCGGCTTCACGGGCGCGGTCGAGGATCAGTTCGGCCACGGCAGAAGTGTCGAGCACCGGTCTGGTCTTCGGTGGGCAGCACAGACTGGTGACGCCACCGGCAGCGGCGGCGCGGGTTTCGCTGACGATCGAGCCTTTGCGGCTGTAACCCGGCTCGCGCAGGGCAACGTTGAGATCGACCAGGCCAGGCGCGGCGACCAGGCCTTGGGCATCGAGGGTTTCTACTGCGCTGAAACCCGCCGGCGCGGCGCCGAGGGCGACGATCTTGCAGGCTTCAACGTGGATATCGGTGATTTGATCCAGGCCGCTGCTGGGATCGATGACGCGTGCGCCGAGAATGCTGAGCTTCACTGGGCGTTCTCCTGCTCGAATTGGCGCTGGGCAGTCTGCCCGCTCATGGCCATGGACAGCACGGCCATGCGAATCGCGATGCCGTAGGTCACTTGATTGAGGATCACCGAGTGCGGGCCGTCGGCCACCGCCGATTCGATCTCCACACCCCGGTTGATCGGCCCCGGGTGCATGACGATGCAATCCGGTTTGGCCCCGGCCAGACGCGCGGTGGTCAGACCGAACAGGCGGTAGAACTCGCCCTCGCTCGGCAGCAGGCCGCCGGTCATGCGCTCACGTTGCAGGCGCAGCATGATCACCACGTCGACGTCTTTCAGGCCTTCGGCCATGTCGGTGTAGACCTTGACGCCGTATTGCTCGATGCCGATCGGCAGCAGGGTTTTCGGCGCGATCACACGGATGTCCGGGCAGCCGAGGGTTTTCAGGGCGAGCATGTTCGACCGTGCCACCCGCGAATGCAGGATGTCGCCGACGATCGCCACCGAGAGGTTTTCGAAACCGCCCTTGTGCCGACGGATGGTGAGCATGTCGAGCATGCCTTGCGTCGGGTGCGCGTGTCGGCCGTCACCGCCGTTGATGATCGCCACTTGCGGGCAGACATGCTCGGCGATGAAGTGCGCCGCACCGGAATCACCGTGGCGCACGACGAACATGTCGGCGGCCATGGCCTCAAGGTTGCGCAGGGTATCGAGCAACGTTTCGCCCTTGCTCGCCGACGATGTCGACACGTTCAGGGTGATCACGTCCGCCGACAGCCGCTGGGCCGCCAGCTCGAAAGTGGTGCGGGTGCGCGTGGAGTTTTCGAAGAACACATTGCACACGGTCTTGCCGCGCAGCAACGGGACTTTCTTCACCGCCCGGGCACCGACTTCGAGGAACGAGTCGGCAGTGTCGAGGATTTCCGTCAGCAACTCGCGGCGCAAGCCGTCGAGCGAGAGGAAGTGGCGCAGCTGGCCCTGATCATTGAGCTGCAGCGGGCGCTTGGTATCTAGAGGCGTCATCGCGAGGGGGACTCTCAATAGGGCGGATTAAAGGGTGACGTCTTGCAGTTCGAGGCTCAGCGGCTCGGGGCCGGACAGCTTGACCCGCTGGTTGCCGGCCAGGGCCAGGGTGGCGCCGACCACGTTCGGGCGGATCGGCAGCTCACCGGCGTCCAGATCCAGCAGGCAGACCAGAGTGACGCTGGCCGGGCGGCCGTAATCGAACAATTCGTTCATCGCCGCGCGGATGGTGCGACCGCTCATCAGCACGTCGTCGATCAGCACCAGATGCTGGCCTTCGATCTCGAAGGGCAGGGCGGACGGGCGCACTTGCGGGTGCAGGCCGTTCTGGCTGAAATCGTCGCGGTAGAAGGACACATCCAGCGTGCCCAGTGGCGCATCGCTGTTCAGTTCCTTGAGCAGCGCCTGCGCGACCCAGATGCCGCCGGTGCGGATGCCGATGTAACGCGGTTCGTTGATGTCACGCTGGGCAAGGTGCGCCTTGAGGCGGGTCGCCATCTGGCTGATCAGATCGGCGGGATTGGGCAGGCTCATGGTTGCTCCTTCGTGAATCCGCGCTGCGTCCTGCCGGACGAAGCTCGGTTTATAACCAAAAGAAAAGCGCCGAAGCGCTTGTCAGGATTCAAACAATGCGGTGTTTTCATCGAGCCAGCCCTGCAGCAGCAGGGCGGCGGCGATGGCGTCCACCGGGTTGTCGCGGTAGCTGCCTTTCTGCCCGCCACGCACCAGTCGCTCGCCCTTGGCTTCGAAGGTGGTCAGGCGTTCGTCGTGGGTATAGAAGGGCAGGTTGTAGCGGCCGTTGAGGCGGCGGGCGAACTTCTCGGCGCGCACGCACATCTCGCTGGGCGTGCCGTCCATGTTTAACGGCAGGCCGACCACCACGGCGTCGGGTTTCCATTCTTTTATCAGCGCTTCGACCTGATCCCAGTTCGGCACGCCGTTCTGCGCCTTCAGGGTGCACAGCTCGCGGGCCTGACCGGTGATGACCTGGCCGACCGCGACGCCGATCTGTTTGGTGCCGTAGTCGAAACCGAGAATCAGGCGCAGGGCCATCAGGCGTGACCTGCCTGACTGGTGAGCAGGTTGAGGTCGATGCCCAGGTGCCGCGCCGCCGCTTCGAGACGCAATTCGCTGCGGGTGTTGAAGAGGATGTCGGCGTTGAACGGGCAGGTCAGCCAGGCATTGTCGGCCAGTTCGGCTTCCAGTTGCCCGGCTTCCCAACCGGCATAGCCGAGGGTGATCAGGCTCTGCGCGGGGCCGACGCCGTCAGCGATGGCGAACAGCACGTCCTGCGACGTCGACAGGGCCAGATCGCCGTCCAGTTGCGCGGTGGCCTGGAAGGTTTTGCCTGCTGGATGCAGGACAAAACCGCGATCGGTCTGCACTGGGCCGCCGATGAAGATCGGCACATTCTGGCAGCGCGCCGGCGGCTCGATGTCCGGGCGCAGCTGTTCGAGGATGTCGGCCAGGTTCAACTCTTGCGGTCTGTTGACCACCAGCCCCATCGCGCCATTGGCCGTGTGCTCGACGATGTAGGTCAAGGTATGGGCAAAGTTCGGGTCGGCCATGTGTGGCATGGCGATCAGGAAGTGATGCTTGAGGTAGGTGGGGCTGACGTTTTTCATGAGCGCTAGTGTGGCGTTCGGGGGGCGAACTGACAAGCCGGAGATGTAAGCAACACACCGATCAACTGTAGGAGTGAGCCTGCTCGCGATAGCGGGGTGTCAGTCAAATGTTCAGGTTCTGACATACCGCTATCGCGAG
>NZ_QETJ01000258.1:0-4072 GCF_003105095.1 Pseudomonas sp. NDM
CGGTGGATCAGCCGACTCAATTGTTATCTGACATACCGCTATCGCGAGCAGGCTCACTCCTACAGGGGAATGTGGTCAGCCGCACGAACCTGCCAATCCCCATAACAAGAAACCGGAGAACCACTCATGTCGTTAAGCGTGTTCGACCTGTTCAAGATTGGCATCGGTCCCTCCAGTTCCCACACCGTCGGCCCGATGCGTGCTGCTGCGCGGTTCGCCGAAGGTCTGCGCCGTGAAAACCTGCTGGCTACCACCGCCAGCGTGCGCGTCGAGCTGTACGGTTCGCTGGGCGCTACCGGCAAAGGTCACGGCAGCGACAAAGCCGTGTTGCTCGGCCTCGAAGGCGAGCACCCGGACACGGTCGACACCGAAACCGTTGCCGCGCGCTTGCAGGAGATTCGCGGCAACGGCCGGCTGAATCTGCTCGGCGAGCACAGCATTGCGTTCAACGAGAAAGAACATCTGGCAATGATCCGCAAGCCGTTGGCCTACCACCCCAACGGCATGATCTTTCGCGCCTTCGATGCGGCCGCAATTCAGATTCGCAGCCGCGAGTACTATTCGGTCGGCGGTGGTTTCGTTGTCGATGAAGATGCCGCCGGTGCCGATCGCATCGTCGAAGACGCCACGCCGCTGACTTTCCCGTTCAAAAGCGCCAAGGACTTGCTGGGCCATTGCAGCACCTACGGGCTGTCGATCAGTCAGGTGATGCTGACCAACGAAAGCGCCTGGCGCCCGGAAGCCGAGACTCGCGCCGGCCTGCTGAACATCTGGCAAGTGATGCAGGACTGCGTCGCCGCCGGCTGCCGAAACGAGGGCATTTTGCCCGGCGGTCTGAAGGTCAAGCGCCGGGCCGCCGCGCTGCATCGGCAATTGTGCAAGAACCCGGAGTCGGCCCTGCGTGATCCGCTGTCGGTGCTTGACTGGGTCAACCTTTATGCACTGGCGGTCAACGAAGAAAACGCCAACGGCGGACGCGTGGTTACCGCGCCCACCAATGGCGCGGCGGGAATCATTCCGGCGGTGCTGCATTACTACATGCGTTTTATCCCCGGGGCGAATGACGACGGCGTCGTGCGTTTTCTGCTGACCGCTGCCGCTATCGGCATTCTCTACAAGGAAAACGCCTCGATCTCCGGCGCCGAAGTCGGCTGCCAGGGTGAAGTCGGTGTGGCCTGTTCGATGGCGGCCGGCGCCCTGTGCGAAGTGCTCGGCGGCAGCGTGCAGCAAGTCGAGAACGCCGCGGAAATCGGTATGGAACACAACCTCGGCCTGACCTGCGACCCGATCGGCGGCCTGGTGCAGGTGCCGTGCATCGAGCGCAACGCGATGGGCTCGGTGAAAGCCATCAACGCGGTGCGCATGGCCATGCGTGGCGACGGTCAGCATTTCGTCTCCCTCGACAAAGTCATCCGCACCATGCGCCAGACCGGCGCCGACATGAAAAGCAAATACAAGGAAACCGCCCGCGGCGGTTTGGCAGTCAACATTATCGAATGCTGATCACGAACCAAGCCAAACGAAATTGACCACCTCTCCCCTAGGGAGAGAAATGTATTTAGCCCCCTCTCCCTCTGGGAGAGGGCTGGGGTGAGGGGCTTTTGATCTTGATCTTGCTTCTTACCCCCAAACTCTAATTTCCAAGGAGCTACGCATGTCCACCGAAACCCTGTCGAAAACCCCGCTGCACGCGCTGCACCTCGAACTCGGCGCGCGCATGGTGCCGTTCGCCGGCTACGACATGCCCGTGCAATACCCGCTCGGCGTGATGAAAGAACACCAGCACACCCGCGAACAGGCGGGGCTGTTCGACGTCTCGCACATGGGCCAGATTCGCCTTACCGGTGCCAGCGCTGCCAAAGCCCTGGAAACCCTGGTGCCGGTCGACGTCATCGACTTGCCGGTGGGCATGCAGCGTTATGCGATGTTCACCAACGAAACCGGCGGCATCCTCGATGACCTGATGGTCGCCAACCTCGGCAATGACGAGCTGTTCCTGGTCGTCAACGCGGCCTGCAAGGATCAGGATCTCGCGCATCTGCACAAATACATCGGCGATCAGTGCACCATTACGGCGCTGTTCGAGGAGCGCGCCCTGCTCGCCTTGCAAGGTCCGGCAGCCGTAACAGTGCTGGCGCGTCTTGCGCCGGACGTGGCGAAGATGACCTTCATGCAGTTCAAGCGTGTGTCGTTGCTCGGCATTGACTGCTTTGTCAGCCGTTCGGGCTACACCGGTGAAGACGGTTTTGAAATCTCGGTACCGGCTGCCGAAGCGGAAAAACTCGCCCGCGCCCTGTTGGCCGAACCTGAAGTCCAGGCCATCGGCCTCGGCGCGCGCGATTCGCTGCGCCTCGAAGCCGGGCTGTGCCTGTACGGCCACGACATGAACACCGAAACCACACCAATCGAAGCCAGCCTGCTCTGGGCGATTTCCAAGCCACGCCGCGCCGATGGCGCACGGGCCGGCGGTTTCCCCGGCGCGCAGCAGATTTTCGCTCAGCAACAGAATGGCGTCGCACGCAAACGCGTGGGCCTGCTGCCACAGGAACGCACCCCGGTGCGTGAAGGTGCAGAAATCGTCAACGAGGCTGGCGAGATCATCGGCAGTGTCTGCAGCGGCGGTTTCGGTCCGACCCTGGGCGGGCCGTTGGCAATGGGTTACCTCGACAGTGCTTACTTAGCGCTCGACACGCCCGTGTGGGCCATTGTCCGTGGGAAAAAGGTGCAGATGCTTGTAAGCAAAATGCCATTTGTTCCACAACGCTACTATCGTGGTTGATCGACTGTTTCTATAAGTAACGCGATTGCGTTATGCGTGCACTAATGTGTAACGCAATCGCCATAAAACAGTGCGTTTTTTAACATCCGAGTGAAATATGATCGGTGCTTATAACGTTTATAAAAACCAGAACCAGACAATCGTCTAAGCCTGGACTAGTGAGCTGACTAACAGCCGTTCAGAGCAGTAAAACCGGGGCCTTCGCGGGGCTTGTTTTTTCTCCCGTAGTTGGCGTAGAGTTTGTCCACTGTGTTTGCATGGGTCAGCTTGGAATCGTGACCTGGGCAGTAGCCTACAAGTTAGCTACATCCCGCTCGACGTCTTCTTACTCCTTGCAACCAGCTCCAGTACTCTTTCATGTGAAAGGGGCTGTCATCAATTTATGCGTCAAAGGAAATAAGAAATGTCCACACGTCAGAGCGGTACCGTCAAGTGGTTTAACGACGAGAAAGGTTTTGGTTTTATCACTCCAGAAAGCGGTCCGGATCTGTTCGTACATTTCCGCGCCATTCAGGGCAACGGCTTCAAAAGCCTGAAAGAAGGCCAGAAAGTGACTTTCGTTGCTGTGCAGGGCCAGAAAGGCATGCAGGCTGACGAAGTACAAGCAGAAGCCTGATCTTCTGATACGAAAAAGCCCCTGATATTGATATCAGGGGCTTTTTTGTGCGCGCTAATCCGTAAAATGGCGCTTCCATTCGCGTCCCGAGGCTGCCATGTCGAAAAACCTGCTCACGCCCCAAGGGGACTTCCCTCCTGTCGCGCTTGGTCGTCGTCTGGCGGCGATGTTCTACGACTTCCTGCTGTGCACCGCCCTGCTGATCGTCACCGGCTTCATCTACAAGTTGATCCAGGGCGCGATCATCGGCGAAGAACGCCTGCGGGCAATGACCGATGCTGGCCAGCTTGACGGTGATCCGCTCTACTCCACAGTGCTGCTGTTGGTGTTGTTCGGCTTCTTCGCCAAGTTCTGGACCCATGGCGGGCAGACCCTCGGCATGCAGGTCTGGGGCATTCGCGTGCAGAACGCCAACGGCACAGCGATCAGCCTGTGGCAGGCGCTGTTGCGCTTTATGGTGTCGATTGCGTCGTGGCTATGTATCGGGCTGGGATTCTTCTGGTCGCTGTTCGACAAGCAGAAGCGCACGTGGCATGACATTTATTCGGATACCCGCGTGGTGCGGATCCCGAAAAAGGCCAAATAACTTCCAGACACCGAATACCAATGTAGGAGTGAGCCTGCTCGCGATAGCGGTGTGTCAGTCAACGTATCGCTGACTGACACACCGCTATCGC
>NZ_QETJ01000259.1:0-4045 GCF_003105095.1 Pseudomonas sp. NDM
CGAACCGGGGCATTTTTCATTGCGGTTTGAACTCAGCGATTGCGGGTCAGCAGTGCCGGTTTCTCGCCACGCGGACGGCTTGGCAGTTGATCGAGCTGCTCAGGCGTCGGGAAGCGGTCGGCTTTCGATTCCTTGTGCATGATCTTCGGGCCGTTGCTGCGCGGGTTCTGCACGGCCGGTTCGCTACGTGGCTGATCGTCACGGGCCGGGCGGCGGTTGCGTGGCGCGGATTCGTCACGACGACCCTGACCGTCACGCGGTGCGCCATTGCGCGGGCCGCTGCGTTTGGCCGGTGGTGTGCCGGTGCTCGAACCGTTGCTGTTGCGCGGACCGTTCTGGCGACCCTGTGGCTGACCGCCGCGTGGTGCGCCAGTGCCTGCGCCTTGCGCCGGGGCGCCCGGACGACGGCCACGGCCGCCGGCAGGAGCGGCTTTCGGCACGTAATCAACGCGGTTACCGAAGTTATCGATATCGTCGTCGAGGAACTCGTCCGGGGCACGGTCAGCCGCTGCACGCGGTGGCTGGCTCGGACGCTGTTCGCGACTCGGCGTGCCTTCACGCGGCTTCTGCTGGCGGGCAGGGCGCTCGCCACGATCACCAGCCGGTTTTTCCTTGCCCTTGTCTTTGCCTTTGTCCTTGCGACCACCGCCACCGCCTCCGCCATTCGGGCCGTCGCCGCGTGGGCCACGGGAATTGCGCGGGTTGCGGATGTCCGGACGCTCGCGGGCTTCCGGCTTCTCGGCTTCGATGGTGCTGGAGTCGAAGCCCATCAGATCGCCGTCGGCAATCTTCTGCTTGGTCATGCGCTCGATGCTTTTCAGCAGCTTCTCTTCGTCCGGCGCGACCAGCGAGATCGCCTCGCCCGAACGACCGGCGCGGCCGGTACGACCGATACGGTGCACATAGTCTTCGTCGACGTTCGGCAGCTCGAAGTTGACCACATGCGGCAACTGGTCGATGTCCAGACCACGGGCGGCGATGTCGGTGGCAACCAGAATGCGCACTTCACCGGCCTTGAAGTCGGCCAGGGCTTTGGTGCGGGCGTTCTGGCTCTTGTTACCGTGGATCGCCACCGCCGGCAGGCCGTGTTTGTCCAGGTATTCAGCGAGACGGTTGGCGCCGTGCTTGGTGCGGGTGAAGACCAGTACCTGTTCCCACGCGCCGGCGGTGATCAGGTGCGCCAGCAAGGCACGCTTGTGGCTGGCCGGCAGGCGGAATACGCGTTGTTCGATGCGCTCGACCGTGGTGTTCGGCGGCGTGACTTCGATGCGTTCCGGGTTGTGCAGCAACTTGCCGGCGAGGTCGGTGATGTCTTTCGAGAACGTTGCCGAGAACAGCAGGTTCTGACGCTTGGCCGGCAGGCGCGCGAGGACTTTCTTCACGTCGTGCACGAAGCCCATGTCGAGCATGCGGTCGGCTTCGTCGAGGACGAGGATTTCCACGTGGGACAGATCGACGCTGCCCTGGCCGGCGAGGTCAAGCAGACGGCCCGGGCAGGCAACGAGGACGTCGACGCCACGGGACATGGCCTGGACCTGTGGGTTCATGCCGACGCCGCCGAAGATGCAGGCGCTGACGAATTTCAGGTCACGGGCATAGATCTTGAAGCTCTCGTGCACCTGGGCCGCGAGTTCGCGGGTCGGGGTCAGGACCAGTACGCGCGGTTGGCGCGGGCCATGACGCTGGGATTTGTCCGGGTGACCGTTGGGGAACAACCGCTCCAGAATCGGGAGGGCGAAGCCGCCGGTTTTACCGGTACCTGTCTGAGCCGCAACCATCAGGTCGCGACCTTGCAACACGGCGGGAATGGCCCGCTGTTGCACCGGAGTAGGCTCGGTATAGCCCGCATCTTCGATGGCACGGACTAAAGCCTCGGAGAGACCGAGGGAAGCAAAGGACATGAGTAATCCTGTTTTAGTTAGGGCTTGGCCCAATGGGAGTCTTGCCTGGCGCGAATCACGTTTAAGAGGACGCAATCCCGTCCGGTCCAGCGGCGGTTCCGAAGGCTCGTCAGGAGCGCTCGCGCGGGCTGAAAGCTGCGCTGTAGCGGGTCGTGAGGCCTGTTACGGTTCCGGGCGTCCGGGCGTGAGCCTGGCGGGAACGCCGGAGTATAACAGAGCAATCACTGCGCGCTGCTTTCCTGCTGCTCAACGGTTTTGCCGCTGGCCGTGGCCGAGCGCAGAGAAGCGCTGTCGACGGGAGCGGCACCGTAACGCGCGCTGAGCTCGGCGTAGGCCGGTTCGCGCTTGAAACGCTTGAGCTCGGCGCCAAAACGCTGCACCAGCAGATCCATGCCGGCATTGCGCCGAACTGCAAGAAACTGGCTCTGACGGCTGATAACCGTCGGGTTTTCCGTGATCAGATCGCGAATATTCAGCTCATCGAGCAAATGCTGACCGACGCGGCGATCGGTGATCAGCAGGTCGATGCGTCCGCGCACCAGTTTGCCGAAATTGGCTTCATGGGTTGGCGCCGGCTCCCGGCTGAACAGCTGTGACTGGCTGAAATCCGGGCTGTACAGATAGCCCGGCGAGGTGCCGATGGTCAGGCCCTTGAGTTGATCCAGGGTGTTGAACGGGTGCGGTCGATCGTTGGCGTAGAACATTACGAATTCAACGTCGGACAACGGTTCGCTGGGGTAGAGCAGGGTGGCGTCGCGCTCGGCGCTGTGAAAAATGTCCAGTGCACCGTCGGCCTGACCGGTTTCGAGCATCGACAGGCAGCGCTTCCACGGCAGGAACTGCCACTCGACTTCAATGCCCAGGCGTTTGAACACGATCGCGGTGGTTTCGTAGTCCAGCCCGAGATTCTGCCCGCCCTGTTCGTACACGTAGGGCGCCCATGGCTCGGTGACAATACGCAACTTCTCGCCCCGAGCGGCGAAGCTCAGGCAAGCAAAAACCAGCACGGCGAGTAACTGCGTGATCAAAGGCATGGCTGGAGATTACGACGAGAAACCCGAAAGAGCCAGAAAGTGCCTGCACAAGCTCTGTTTCGCGGGCTTAAAAGCAAAAGATCGCAGCCTTCGGCAGCTCCTGCGGGATACGAAATTCCAATGTAGGAGCTGCCGCTGCGATCTCTTGCTCTTGCTTGTAGCTTTCAGCTTGAAGCTTGCGGCTGCTTCACCGCGGCAACTTCAGGTTATTCCAGATCGCCAGGCTAGGCTCGGCCTGGTTCATGGAATAAAAATGCAATCCAGGTGCGCCGCCCTGCAGCAGGCGTTCGCACATCTCGCTGACGACTTGCTCGCCAAAGCTCTGGATGCTTCGTGTGTCGTCGCCGTAGGCTTCCAGTTGCTTGCGGATCCAGCGCGGGATTTCCGCACCGCAGGCATCGGAGAAACGCGCGAGTTTGCTGTAGTTGGTGATCGGCATGATCCCCGGCACGATCGGCAGATCCACGCCCAGCGCCTGCAAACGGTCGACAAAGTAGAAGTAGCTGTCGGCGTTGAAGAAGTACTGGGTGATCGCGCTATCGGCACCGGCCTTGGCCTTGCGCACGAAGTTGGCGAGATCGTCTTCGTAGTTGCGCGCTTGCGGATGCATCTCCGGGTAAGCGGCGACTTCGATGTGGAAATGATCAGCGGTTTCTTCACGAATGAATTCCACCAGTTCATTGGCGTGACGCAGCTCACCGCTGGTCATGCCCATGCCGGACGGCAGGTCACCACGCAGGGCGACGATGCGTTTGATGCCGGCGGCCTTGTATTCGTTGAGCAGGCCGCGCAGGTCGTCCTTGCTGTCGCCGACGCACGACAGGTGCGGTGCGGCGGGTATTTTGACTTCGCTTTCCAGCTGCAACACGGTGTTGAGCGTGCGATCACGGGTCGAACCGCCAGCGCCGTAGGTGCAGGAAAAGAAATCAGGATTGTAAGTGGCCAACTGACGGGCAGTGGCGAGGAGCTTTTCTTGCCCGGCGTCGGTCTTGGTCGGGAAAAACTCGAAGCTGTAGCGACGGTCTTGGGACATGGTCATACCCTTGGAAACACGAAAGCCTTCGGTATGTTTCATCTGCAGAAGCAAACCTGTATGTGGCGAGGGAGCTT
>NZ_QETJ01000260.1:0-3984 GCF_003105095.1 Pseudomonas sp. NDM
CCTGGAAACAACAAACCCGGCACTCTGGCCGGGTTTGTTGTTTCCGCATGCGCAGTTATTTCGCCGTTGCAGCCACCACCGGCTGCACACTGCGCTTGTTCTTGATCAGGTAGCAGACCCACATGAACACCACCCACACCGGAATCGCGTACACCGAGATCTGAATCCCCGGGATCAGCAGCATCACGCCGAGGATGAACACCACGAACGCCAGGCAGACGAAGTTGCCGTACGGGTACCACAGCGCCTTGAACAGCGGCGTCTGTTTGCTTTGGTTCATGTGCTGACGGAACTTGACGTGGGAGTAGCTGATCATCGCCCAGTTGATCACCAGCGTTGCAACCACCAGCGACATCAGCAGTTCCAGCGCATGCTGCGGGATCAGGTAATTGAGCAGCACCGCAACCAGGGTCACTGCCGCCGAAGCCAGAATCGAACGCACCGGCACGCCGCGCTTGTCGATCTTCGCCAGCGCTTTCGGCGCATCGCCCTGCTCGGCCATGCCCAGCAGCATGCGGCTGTTGCAGTAGGTGCCGCTGTTGTACACCGACAACGCGGCGGTCAGCACGACGAAGTTGAGGATGTGCGCAGCGGTGTCGCTGCCGAGCATCGAGAACACCTGCACGAACGGGCTGCCGCTGTACGAATCGCCGGACGCGTTAAGGGTTGCCAGCAGGCTGTCCCATGGGGTCAGCGACAGCAGGATCACCAGTGCGCCGATGTAGAAAATCAGGATGCGGTAGATCACCTGGTTGATCGCTTTCGGGATCACGGTTTTCGGTTTGTCGGCTTCAGCCGCGGTAAAACCGAGCATTTCCAGACCACCGAAGGAGAACATGATGATCGCCATGGCCATGACCAGACCGCTCACCCCGTTGGGGAAGAAACCGCCGTGGGACCACAGGTTGCTCACCGAGGCCTGCGGGCCGCCGTGGCCGCTGACCAGCAGGTAGCTGCCAAGGGCGATCATGCCGACAATGGCCACAACCTTGATGATCGCGAACCAGAACTCGGCTTCACCGAAAACTTTGACGTTGGCCAGGTTGATCGCGTTGATCAGTACGAAAAACGCCGCAGCGGAGACCCAGGTCGGGATGTCCGGCGCCCAGTAATGGATGTATTTGCCGACCGCTGTCAGCTCGGACATGCCCACCAGAATGTACAGAATCCAGCAGTTCCAGCCCGAGAGGAAACCGGCGAAACCGCCCCAGTATTTGTGCGCGAAGTGGCTGAAGGAACCGGCCACCGGCTCTTCAACGATCATCTCGCCGAGCTGGCGCATGATCATGAAGGCGATGAAGCCGCAGATGGCGTAGCCGAGGATCATCGACGGGCCGGCGGATTTCAGGACCCCGGCAGAACCAAGGAACAATCCGGTACCGATCGCGCCACCGAGGGCGATCAGTTGAATATGGCGATTTTTCAGGCCGCGTTTAAGCTCGCCTGATTGCGAGGGTTGTCCACTCATGAAAAAGGTCTCACGCAAGGTTTGATGATGTTCAGTAGACGTTGCTGCAAGGTTGCGATTTCAGGCAGCCCCGATCAAACCCCAGCGCAGGCACCAGGAGTTCAGCTCATTTACAACGGTCATGCGTCACCTGTTTGTTTTTATCTGTGACGAAATCGAACCCGGCACGCTTGTGGCGCGGCGGAGTGAACAAGGCGGGTAGCCTCGATATTTTTGCGATTACGCAGAGGGTCACAGTTAAAACGCGGCGCATTGTACACCGCTAACCCCCTGCTGCCAGACCCGCCTGATCAGCGTGTCGGTTGCCGGGATTGCGTGTGTCCGCCTCGATCGTCTCGAGCGGCTGCAAAATATGAGTCAGGTCTTTGCGGGCCATCGACGGGGACGAGGAAAAAACCGTCCCACGGGGAGAAGTGGAAATCAGTCGCGGCGTTCATTGCGCCTCCTTCTTGTTATTGGCCTGCACGACAGGCATGCCGCGCATCACACCTCGCCTGAACAACGGAAACAAGCGCCCCAGAGCCTCACGCAGCGCCAGATCGAACGGCGCACGGAAGCTTTTCCTTACAACCGCACGCAACGCGTGAAAGCACCATATAGATCGCACCGAACCGTCAGCTTTTTTTTACAGCCCGTAACGTAAATTTTCCGAATCAGAAATTTCTGAAGGATGTCTGCATCTTGACGGTAGCTAGCCTGCTATCGGCCGGTGTTCGACGGACGGTTCGTGTTCTAAGAGCAGCTGCAAGCGGCAAGTTTCAAGCCGCAAGCGCAAAGCAAAATCAAGAGCAAAAAAAACGCCAACCTCAAGGGTTGGCGTTTCTGCTTCAACTTGCAGCTTGCAGCTCGTAACTCCCAGCTGCCTTATTCCGGCTTCTTGCGTCCGAAACCCGGGCGCTGGCCCGAACCGGCCGGTGCGCCGCGGCGCTTGCCCGATGGCTTGTCGCCGTCGACCAGTTTGATCCCCGGGCGCTTTGGCGCAGGCTTGGCCGGGCGCTTGTTGGTGGTATCGGCCGGGCGATCCGCTACTGGCGTACCGCGACCGGCAGGAGCGCCGCGTTCGCCACGCTCAGTACGGCCATTGGCTGGACGCGGTGCGCGCTCGCCGTCTCGGGCAACCGGCTTGCGGCCTGGACGCTCGCCTTCAATCTGCGGCTCGCGGCCCGGGCGTGGCCCGGTCGGTGCGCCAGCGGCTGGGCGCAGGGTGCGCACGCGCTCGGTCTTGGCCATTGGTCGCGACGATTTGCGCTGCATGCGCTCGAGCTTGTCCTTGCTTTTGGCGTTCAGCTGCGGCATCGCCACCGGCGTCAGGCCGACTTCGGCGCTGAGTACGTCGACTTCGTACTGGCTCATTTCGCGCCAGCGGCCCATCGGCCGGTCGGAGTTGAGGAACACCGGACCGAAACGCACGCGCTTCAAACGGCTGACCACCAGACCCTGCGATTCCCACAGACGCCGAACCTCGCGGTTACGCCCTTCCATGACCACGCAGTGGTACCAGTGGTTGAAGCCCTCACCGCCCGGGGCCTGTTGAATGTCGGTGAAACGCGCCGGACCGTCTTCGAGCACCACGCCAGCTTTCAGGCGTTCAATCATCTCGTCGTCGACTTCACCGCGTACACGCACAGCGTACTCACGGTCCATCTCGTAGGACGGGTGCATCAGACGGTTGGCCAGCTCACCGTCGGTGGTGAACATCAGCAGACCGGTGGTGTTGATGTCGAGACGGCCGATGTTGATCCAGCGACCTTCTTTCGGGCGCGGCAGCTTGTCGAACACGGTTGGACGGCCTTCCGGGTCGTCACGGGTGCAGATCTCGCCATCGGGCTTGTTGTACATGATCACGCGGCGCACCGATTCGGCGGCCTCTTCGCGCTTGATCACCTTGCCATCGATGGTGATGGCGTCGTGCATGTCGACACGCAGGCCAAGGGTGGCGTCTTTGCCATTGACCTTGATCCGGCCTTGGCTGATCCAGGCTTCGACGTCACGGCGCGAGCCGACGCCGATACGGGCGAGGACTTTCTGCAGCTTTTCGCCTGCTGGGCCGATTTCCTGGTCGTCTTTCTGATTGATGTCACTCATCTGGGCACCTCCCGGTGTGGTCTGTTCAGGCGACGCCTGAAGCATTGAAATCTGGGTATTCGGCCGAAGGGATCGGCGAAGGGTCGCGAATCATACGCGGATGTGCGCCGTCGCGCATCAGAGACTAGCTGATCGATTGCCAGTTATTTCTTTTTCCGCCGACCGGCACCGCCGAGTTTGATCAGGCGCAGCGCGGCTTCGGCCAGCACAGTGCGCTTGTCGTCCTTGTCGAGCTTTTTCCAGGCCTTGATCTCGCGCTTGCTGCGGCCACAGCCGAGGCAGATGTCGTCGCTGAATTTGCAGAGGCTGATGCAGGGGTCTTTGGTTGAGCTCATCGAGGTCTCCGGAAAAACACGAGTCCATTGTAGGAGTGAGCCTGCTCGCGATAGCGGTGGGTCAGTCGACATCATCTTGTCAGTTACACCGCTATC
>NZ_QETJ01000261.1:0-3947 GCF_003105095.1 Pseudomonas sp. NDM
AATGTAGGAGTGAGCCTGCTCGCGATGGCGATAAAATGGGCACCAGAAACCTGCCGGGCACAAAAAAGCCCCCGGACACATCAATGTCCGGGGGCTTTTTGTTTGCCGCGAAGACTGCTTACTTCTTCAAACCATAGTGCTCATCGAGCATGCCCGGCGAGTTCGGATTCTTCGGTGCATAGTCACGCGGTGGTTCCTGATCGCGCGGTGGCGTCAGGCGTTCGCGGGGGGCCTGCGCTGCGTCGGCGTGCAGGGCAGCGATCAGGCGCTGGCGGGTCTGCTCGTCCAGGGCCAGACGGTTGGCGCCCTCGGCGAGATGATCCTGCACTTCCTGATAACTTTGGGTCAGCTTCTTGACCAGCATCGCGGTGCTGTTGAAGTGGGTGACCACTTCGTTTTGATAACTGTCGAAACGCTCCTGGATATCATCCAGTTGACGCTGCGTGCGGCTCGGCGCGGCGTTCGGCGCAACGCGCGCGATCAGGAATCCAATGGCGACACCCACAACCAGGGCAAGAGTCGGTAACAACCAAACTAAGAGCGAGTGTTCCACGAGTCCTTCCTCTATAAACGGCTTTGCTTTACGTTAACGGCTCGAACCTGCGCTGTATACCGCGATTCACTCGCAATAGATTGGCACAGACAATTTGCTAGACGAGTCGACCCGATTCGAGGTCACGGAGTTCCTCCCTTGCTGATGCGTGAAACCCCTGTAGTGATTGACGGCCCGGTGGGTCAACTGGAATCCCTGTACCTGGATAACGAGCAGCCGCGCGGCATTGCGCTGATCTGCCATCCGAACCCGGTACAGGGCGGCACCATGCTCAATAAGGTCGTCTCGACCCTGCAGCGCACCGCGCGCGACGCAGGCCTGATCACCTTGCGTTTCAATTATCGCGGCGTCGGCGCCAGCCAGGGCACGCACGACATGGGCACCGGTGAAGTCGACGACGCCCAGGCCGCCGCCGCATGGCTGCGCGAAAAACACCCGGACTTGCCCCTGACCCTGTTCGGTTTCTCCTTCGGCGGATTTGTTGCAGCAAGTCTCGGCGGCCGTCTCGAAGCCCAAGGCGTGCAGCTTGCACACCTGTTCATGGTCGCCCCGGCGGTGATGCGCCTGGGCGAGCAGGATCAACTGCCGCAGCACGGCGCGTTGACCGTGATCCAGCCGGAATCCGACGAAGTCATCGATCCGCAACTGGTCTACGACTGGTCCGACAAACTCCAGCGCCCCCATGAGCTGCTGAAAGTGGCAGAATGCGGACACTTTTTTCACGGCAAGCTGACCGATCTCAAGGATCTGCTGCTGCCGCGTCTCTCGAATTGATTGCAGTCTGACAAGCGATTACCCATGACCAACCGTACCCGCATTCTCACCGGCATCACCACCACCGGCACGCCGCATCTGGGCAACTACGCCGGCGCCATCCGCCCGGCAATCCTTGCCAGCCGCGACAGCCAGGCCGATTCGTTCTACTTCCTCGCCGACTACCACGCCCTGATCAAATGCGATGACCCGCTGCGCATCCAGCGCTCGCGTCTGGAAATCGCTGCAACCTGGCTGGCCGGTGGCCTCGATGTCGATCGCGTGACCTTCTACCGCCAGTCCGACATCCCGGAAATCCCCGAGCTGACCTGGCTGCTGACCTGCGTTGCCGCCAAGGGCCTGCTCAATCGCGCGCACGCTTACAAGGCGTCGGTGGACAAGAATGTCGAGACCGGTGAAGACCCGGATGCCGGTATCACCATGGGCCTCTACAGCTACCCGGTACTGATGGCCGCGGACATCCTGATGTTCAACGCGCACAAGGTGCCGGTAGGTCGTGACCAGATTCAGCACGTCGAGATGGCGCGCGATATCGGCCAGCGCTTCAACCATCTGTTCGGTCAGGGCAAAGAATTCTTCACCATGCCCGAAGCGCTGATCGAAGAAAGCGTGGCGACCTTGCCGGGCCTCGACGGTCGCAAGATGTCGAAGAGCTACGACAACACCATCCCGTTGTTCTCCAGCGCCAAAGAGATGAAGGACGCGATCTCGCGGATCGTCACCGACTCCAAGGCCCCGGGCGAAGCGAAAGATCCCGACAACTCGCACTTGTTCACCCTGTTCCAGGCCTTCGCCACACCGGCGCAGGCTGACGAATTCCGCCGCGAACTGCTCGGTGGTCTGGGCTGGGGCGAGGCGAAGAATCGTCTGTTCCAGTCGCTCGACAATGAGCTGGGCGAGGCGCGCGAGAAGTATCACCAGTTGATCGAGCGTCCGGCGGACCTGGAAGACATTCTGCAGATCGGTGCGAAGAAGGCCCGCGCGGTTGCCACGCCGTTCCTCAATGAGTTGCGCGAAGCCGTTGGCCTGCGTTCTTTCGTCAATCAGGTTCAGGTCGCCGCGACCACCAAGAAGAAAGCCGCGAAGGCTGCGCGTTTCGTCAGCTTCCGCGAAGAGGATGGCAGCTTCCGTTTCCGTCTGCTGGCGGCTGATGGCGAGCAACTGCTGCTGTCGCGCAACTTCGCCGATGGCAAAACCGCCGGACAGGCGACCAAACAGTTGCAGTCCGGCGAACCGCTGGACGTACGCACTGAAAACCTGAGCTTCAGCGTCTGGCTGGCCGGTGAGCGCGTGGGTGACAGCCCCGCCTTCGCCGATGCTGCAGCGCGAGATGCCGCCATCGAGGCGTTGCGCGTAGCGCTGACCCCAGCGCAGGACTGATCGGCGGCACGACCCGACCAAGGGCCGATTGCCATTCCCACAGGCCGTCGCTACAGTGACGGCCCGTTTTTGTTGCCTTGCTAACGAATTATGACGCCCCTAGAACGATATCAAGCTGATCTGAAACGCCCGGACTTCTTCCATGACGCCGCGCAGGAAACTGCTGTGCGTCACTTGCAGCGTCTGTACGACGACTTGATCGCCGCCGACCAGAACAAGCCGGGATTTCTCGGCAAGCTGTTTGGCAAAAAGGATCAGGCACCGGTCAAGGGCCTGTATTTCTGGGGCGGCGTCGGTCGCGGCAAGACTTACCTGGTCGACACCTTCTTCGAAGCGCTGCCGTTCAAGGAAAAGACCCGCACGCACTTCCACCGCTTCATGAAGCGTGTGCACGAAGAAATGAAAACCCTCGGCGGCGAGAAGAACCCGCTGACCATCATTGCCAAGCGCTTCGCGGCCGAGTCGCGGGTGATCTGCTTCGATGAATTCTTCGTCTCCGACATCACTGACGCGATGATCCTCGGCACGCTGATGGAAGAGTTGTTCAAGAACGGCGTGACCCTGGTCGCGACCTCGAACATCGTGCCTGACGGCCTGTACAAGGACGGCCTGCAACGCGCGCGCTTCCTCCCGGCCATCGCGCTGATCAAGCAGAACACCGAGATCGTCAACGTCGACAGCGGCGTCGACTACCGTTTGCGTCACCTCGAGCAAGCCGAGCTGTTCCACTATCCGCTCGACGAAGCGGCGCATGAAAGTCTGCGCAAGAGCTTCAAGGCACTGACGCCGGAGTGCACGGCGGCGGTGGAAAATGATGTGCTGATCATCGAGAACCGCGAAATCCGCGCCCTGCGTACCTGTGATGACGTGGCCTGGTTCGACTTCCGCGAACTGTGCGACGGCCCGCGCAGCCAGAACGACTACATCGAACTGGGCAAAATCTTCCACGCGGTGCTGCTCAGCGGCGTCGAGCAGATGAGCGTCACCACCGACGACATCGCGCGGCGCTTCATCAACATGGTCGACGAGTTCTACGATCGCAACGTCAAACTGATCATTTCTGCCGAAGTCGAGCTGAAGGATCTGTACACCGGCGGACGCCTGACCTTCGAGTTCCAGCGCACGCTGAGCCGCTTGCTGGAGATGCAATCCCACGAGTTTCTGTCGCGGGCGCACAAGCCTTAAGCGGCGTTTCGGCAAAGAAAAAGGGCCTGCGATTGCAGGCCCTTTTTTTATATCC
>NZ_QETJ01000262.1:0-3905 GCF_003105095.1 Pseudomonas sp. NDM
ATATGCGATTGTCATTATCTGCACTGTTGTTCGGCTTGGTCGTGGCGCAGGGCGCCATGGCGGCCGGAGATGGCACCGCTGCCGTAGGCGGTGGTCTCGGCGGTGCGCTGGGTAATGTGGTTGGTGGACAACTCGGCGGCAGCACGGGCGCCGCGGTCGGCGCGGGTGTCGGCGGCGCGGCCGGCAGTGCCGTCGGCGCGAACAAACGCAACCGCACCGAAGCCGCAATTGGTGGCGGTCTTGGCGCAGCAGGCGGTTCGGTCGTCGGCAATAGCCTCGGCGGCTCCACCGGTTCCGTTATCGGCGCGGGCCTGGGCGGCGCAGCGGGCGGGGCGGTGGGTAACAATCTGGGTGGCGATGACGATGGACATCATTCCGGCGGTCACAAGCACAAGAACAAACACAAAAATAAACATCGCTGATTGATCAACGAAAACCCGGCCTGGTGCCGGGTTTTTCGTGTCTGGCCGTCAGGAAGAGGAACGATTGGGGATAGGGCGTCTCGAACGTCATACATTCCATGCGATCAAGAGGTTCGCCATGACTCCTGAAACTGAAGGCAAAGAAGAGAAGGGCCCGAATGGGCTGCCGTTTATCAATGATCCAGGCAGTGAAGATCCTGGATCGGTGACGGATGATGCGACGGTACCGTTGAATGATGCGGATGAGGCGGATATGGAGTATGAGGAGGATGGGGATGAGCAGTAATCTACTCTTAGATTGAATTCCAGGGCCTATAATTTTAGGCCCTTTAAGTATATTCGGAATTTCAGGAGTGTAATTTCACTAGGTGTTGCTCAGCAATGAGGATCACCTGTGAGGACATAAAGGCTGTCAGATGTCGACATTTTTTCAATCTTCTTTGACACAATCAATTCGTCAAATTCTTCTTCGAGTATTTTCTTGTCGCAAAATTTTTTATACGTAAGTGGTCTGTCCAACGCATAGATGTAGAGCCGCCATACATCAAATCCGTCAGTTCTACTGTTGAGCCCATAGTCGAAATTCACTGATTCAGTAGCGAAGTGAACAATGCAGCCAACTCCATGGAGTTCATACTGAGTTTCGCTAGTTATGTCGCCACAACGTTGTATTTGGTTGCTGCGCCAAAGCCTGAGAATATTTCTCGTACCAAACTTTTTCTCGAGTAGCACTGTCGCATTCTCAACCTTGGCGAGAAAGTCGTTAATGAGATCTACAATGTCGTTGCGCTGTTTGTTCATCTTCTTCTGCGGTGCTCCAGTCTGTCATTGCCAACGTTATCGGCTGATTCTAGTACTTCCTCAATAGTGTTTAAGGTGCCGTGATGGTCTCGTATGTTGGTTATCAGCTGTATTGTAACTTCCGTAGAGGTTTGCCGTGCGGCAGAAGCTCGATGATGGCCGTCCAGAATGTAATGCGTGCCATTGTGTTCAGCAACATCTATGGGGTGATCGCTATTAAATCCATTGCTTCGCATGTCATCTCTCATTAGCTCGACTAGTTTGGTGGAGGTTTTGCCCATAAGCGCATGTGTTCGTTTCAGTGTTTTGGGGTCTACGCCATGAGTTAAGCGTGGTAATTGGGGCTCCCCCTCATCAACCTTAACCCCATCACTCGCCCCCGGCACCTCACACCCAGGCTTATTCGGTGGCGGGCAATTCGAGGTCAACCCCAACGGATCCACCCACCCCGTCGGATTCGGCACGTACTGGTACTGATTCAACCCACCCGCCAGCTTCACCGGATCCGGGGTCAGGTACCGCCCCAACCTCGGGTCGTAATACCGATGGCGGTTGTAGTGCAGGCCGCTTTCAACATCGAAGTACTGCCCCTGAAAGCGCAGCGGCTGGTCGAGGTAGTCTTCGCCGGCGAGGGTGACGGCGGCGACTTTGCCGTAGGCGTCG
Source organism: Pseudomonas sp. NDM (assembly GCF_003105095.1). Classification (NCBI taxonomy): domain Bacteria; kingdom Pseudomonadati; phylum Pseudomonadota; class Gammaproteobacteria; order Pseudomonadales; family Pseudomonadaceae; genus Pseudomonas; species Pseudomonas sp. NDM. Next base: position 1,887 of record NZ_QETJ01000262.1, read on the forward strand.
TATTGCGCGGACCAGACGATTTCGCCGCTGTAGTCGGTGAGTTCCTGCGGGGTGCCGAGGTGGTCGAGTTGGTAGTAGAACGGGCAGGCTTTTTTCGGGCCTTTGCCGTCGAGCAGCGCCAGTGGGCGAAAGGTGCCGGGTTCGTAGAGGAAGCTGCGGTATTGCGTGGCGCTGCTTTCGGCGACGAGGTGCTCGCCTTGCCAGAAAAATTCGGTGACGGCGCCGTCGACGCTTTTGCGGATGCGCCGGCCGAAGGCGTCGTATTGGTAAGTGGCGGTCTGGCCGTCGGGGCGGGTCAGGCCGATGAGGCGGTGCTGGCAGTCGTAGCGGTATTCGGTGACGAGGGTCTGGCCGTGGCCTCGGCGTTCGCGGATCAGGTTGCCGAAGGCGTCGTAGTCGTAGTGGCGATCGCCCTGCATCAGCAGGCGATTGCCTTTGATCTGCGCGGGGCCGGGGCGGTCCTGCATCAGCAGGTTGCCGGCCGGGTCGTGGGCGAAGGATTCGGGCAGTTCGTCGCGCGAATGGCGAACCCGAATCAATCGGTCGAGGGCGTCGTAGCCGTAGGTGCGCTGGCCGTGGCGGCTGTCGGCAATGTGCTCGAGATTGCCGTTGGCGCTGTAGGCATAATCGCGGCGGTACAGCGAGGCGCCGCGATGGCCTACGGCGTGGGCAAGTAGTCGGCCCTGATCGTCGTAGGAGTATTCGCTGAGCAGCAGACCTTGCTGACGTTGCTGCTCGCGACCGGACTGGTAGACGTGGCGCGTGAGCGGCGTGCCGTTGAGGTCGATCGCACTCAGCGCGCCGCCCTTGGCGTAGTGATAATCGAGCTTGCTGTTGTCCGGCAGGCGCAGACGCTTGAGCTGACCGCAGGCGTCATAGGCGTAACGCAAGGTGCCCCAGCCCTGGTGCTCGGTGATCAAGCGGTCCTGACGGTCGTACTCGAAGGCCAGCGGATGGTTTTGCCCGTCATCGACGGCAACCAAGCGGCCGAGGCGGTCGTAGTCATAACGCACCTTGATCCCATCGGGCAGGGTTTTGACGAGCAGACGTCCGGCCTTGTCGCGCTGGTAGTGGGTGATCAGCGATAAACCCTGCTCGCCGAACTCGGTCTTCTCCAGCAGGTGGCCATTGGGGTCGTAGGCGTACGCGGTACGCCGCCCATCAAAACCGGTTTCCTGTCGGATCAATCCGGTCGGCGTGTAATCCAGTCGGTATTTTTCCCCCGACTCGTTTTCGATCTCGGTCAGCAGCAACCGCGCATGGTCATAGCGGTACTGCACGCGGGTGCCGTCGGGGTTGATCCGCCGCGAGACCAGGTGCAGGTCGTCGTCATATTCGTAGCGGGTGATGCGCCCGAGTTCGTCGCGTTCGGCGGTGATCTGGCCGTAGGCGCCGTAGCTGTAGGCGCGGGTGCTGCCCGTCGGAGAAGTCGTCAGGATCAGTCGGCCGGCGGCGTCCCACTGCTGACGGCTGACAACACCAAATTCATCCTGGGTGGTAATCCGCCGGCCCAGCGCATCGTAGGAAAAGCGCCGCACGCCGCCGTCCGGCAGGGTTTCTTCGATGAGCTGGCCGAGCTCGTTCCACACCCAGCGATGGCGGCTGCTGTCGGGGTAGCGCAGCGACAACAACTGGCCGCGCAGGTTGTAGTAGTAATGGGTGACCTGGCCGTCGGGATCGACCGCTTCGGTGACCGCACCTTCGGCGTTGCGCCGATAGATCCACACCGCGTCGCCTCGGCAACGCTTGTAGAGAAAACCGTTGCGGTACTCGTAGGACGTTGGCGCCTCGTCCGGCGGAATCAGCGCAATCAGCCGTCCGACCTCGTCGTAGCGGTATTCGGTGACCGCCCCCAGAGCATCCTGCTCGGCGACCAAGCGGCCCTGCTCGTCATAGGCCTTGAGCTGCTCGCCGCCATCCGCCGCGACCTGACGCACCAGCCGCGCGCGCTCGTCGTGGACGTAGACTTCTTCGGTGCCGTCGACGTAATGCACGGTCACGCTGGCGTCGTCATCGTTC
>NZ_QETJ01000263.1:0-3837 GCF_003105095.1 Pseudomonas sp. NDM
CGAACTCAGCAGTGAAACGATGCATCGCCGATGGTAGTGTGGGGTTTCCCCATGTGAGAGTAGGTCATCGTCAAGATTAAATTCCGAAACCCCAATTGCGAAAGCAGTTGGGGTTTTGTTTTGCCTGCGAGAAAGTTTTCAGAGCTGCGGCGAACAAAATTGCACAGTTATTTTCGAATCAGAACACTAGAATAGCCCCATCTTTTTCGGAGTCAGAGCCTGTATGTCAGAATCGGTTGACGCCCCCGGGCTGTCAGATTTACCGCTGGAAGACTTGATAGCCTGTCACGAGTGCGACCTGCTGATGCGCAAGCCGACACTTGCCCACGGTGAGAAAGCTCTCTGCCCGCGCTGCGGCTACGAGTTGTATGCGCACCGCCATAATGTGGTGCAGCGCAGCCTCGCCTTGGTGATTGCCGCGTTATTACTTTACGTACCGGCAAACTTTTTACCCATCATGCAACTCAATATCCTCGGGCAATCGTCACAGGATACGGTGTGGAGTGGCGTGGTCGGTCTGTTCAATACCGATATGCAAGGAGTGTCGATTGTCGTCTTCCTCTGCAGTATGGCGATACCGTTGCTCAAGTTGCTGTGCCAGCTGTTTGTACTACTGACGATTCGCTTCAATGTCGGCCGCGGCTATGGCTTGCTGCTCTATCGTATTTACCACCACCTCAGAGACTGGGGCATGCTCGAGGTCTACCTCATGGGCGTCCTCGTTGCGATCGTGAAGCTGGCAGATATGGCAGCGATCACCGTCGGCCTCGGGCTGGCATGTTTTATTGGCTTGTTATTGGTGCAAGTCTGGCTGGAGGTGGTGATGTCACCGCATCAGATCTGGCAGGCATTATCAGGAGAGGATGCCCATGCGGGCGATTGATGCGGGCATTCTGGTGTGCACCGAATGCCACGAGCTGAACAGGCAGGACGCTGACGTCGATGAGCAAAACTGCACCCGTTGCGGCGCTCAGGTTCACGCTCGCCGACCGAACAGCCTGACCCGAACCTGGGCGCTGTTGATCACGGCAGCCATCATCTATATCCCGGCGAATGTCCTGCCGATCATGACGGTCAGTTCTCTGGGCCAGGGTGATCCGAGCACCATCATGTCCGGGGTGATTCAACTGGTGCAGCACGGCATGATTCCGATCGCCGCCGTAGTGTTCATTGCCAGTATTCTGGTGCCGACCTTCAAACTGGTCGGCATCGCGTTGTTGCTGTTTTCCGTGCAGCGCCGGCAGCCATTGTCGGCCCGTCAGCGCATCTGGATGTACCGTTTCATCGAGTTCATTGGTCGTTGGTCGATGCTCGATATTTTTGTGATCGCCATTCTCGTGGCGGTCGTCAACTTCGGCCGGATAGCCAGTGTCGAAGCCAATCTGGGCGCCGTCGCCTTCGCCACTGTGGTGATTCTGACGATGCTCGCCGCAGTAACTTTCGATCCCCGACTGATTTGGGATAACACGGAGTCGGACGACGACCATGACTGATTTGCCTGTAGCGAAAACCCGACCGGCTTCGAACTGGTCGGCTATTTGGGTGCTGCCTCTGATTGCGCTGATCATCGGCGGCTGGCTCGGCTGGCGTGCCTGGTCGGAAACCGGCATCGAGATTCAGGTACGTTTTGAAAGTGGCGAAGGTATCCAGGTCAACAAGACTGAAGTGGTCTACAAAGGCATGCCGGTCGGCAAGGTCAAGACGCTCAAGCTCGACGATGAAGGCAACTCCAAAGGAGTGATCGCCACCATCGAAATGAACAAGGATGTCGAGCAGTACCTGAAAACCAGCACGCGGTTCTGGCTGGTCAAACCGAGCGTGACCCTGGCCGGTATCACCGGGCTGGAAACCTTGGTCTCGGGTAATTACGTGGCGATCAGTCCTGGAGAGGGCGAACCGGTACGCAAGTTCAAGGCACTCGCCGAAGAGCCGCCACTGTCCGACGCCAAGCCCGGTCTGCACCTGACCATCAAGGCCGATCGCCTCGGCTCTTTGAATCGCGGCAGCCCGGTGTTCTACAAGCAGATCAAGGTCGGCCAGGTGAAAAGCTATGTGCTTTCCGAGGATCAGAGCACCGTTGAACTGAAGGTATTCATCGAGCCGACCTACGCCAAACTGGTGCGCAAACATACACGATTCTGGAACGCCAGCGGCATCAGCATCGACGCCAACCTCTCCGGTGTGAAAGTGCGCAGCGAATCCCTGGCCAGCATCGTCGCTGGCGGTATCGCCTTCGCGACACCGGAAAATCGCAAGGACAGCCCGCCGACCGACCCGAGCCTGCCGTTCCGTCTCTATGAGGATTTCGACGCCGCCGCTGCCGGGATTCGCGTGAAGGTCAAACTCAGCGACTTCGAAGGCCTGCAGGCCGGCCGCACGCCGGTGATGTACAAGGGCATTCAGGTCGGCAACCTGAAAGCGCTGAAAGTCGATCCGGACCTGAACAGCGCGACAGCCGAGCTGACTCTGGATCCGCTGGCTGAGGACTACCTGGTGGAGGGCACGCAGTTCTGGGTGGTCAAACCATCGATTTCCCTGGCCGGCATCACTGGCCTCGAAGCACTTGTGAAAGGTAACTACATCGCCGTGCGTCCGGGCGATAAGGGCGCAGCGCCGAAACGCGAGTTCGAGGCGCGGCCAAAAGCGCCGCCGCTGGATCTGCGTTCGCCGGGGCTGCATTTGGTACTGTTCACTGATTCGCTGGGCTCGATCGACGTCGGCAGCCCGATTCTGTACAAGCAGGTCAAGGTCGGTTCTGTGCAGAGCTACCAGTTCTCCAGAACCAAAAAGCAACTGGTCATTGGCGTGCATATCGAGAAGGAATACGAAAACCTGGTCAACGCTTCGACCCGTTTCTGGAACGTCAGCGGCATCACCCTCACGGGTGGCTTGACCGGCGGGATTCAGGTGAAGAGTGAATCCCTGCAGACTCTGATGGCTGGCGGTATCGCATTCGAAACGCCGCAAGCCAATGCGCCGTTGAAGAAACGCATCCCGCGCTTCCGTCTGTACGCCGATCACGACGAGGCGAACAAGAAAGGCGCAGTGGTGACCATCAAAGTCGATCGCGCCGACGGTTTGAGCAGCGGTACGCCGGTGCGTTTCAAGGGGCTGGATGTCGGCAAGATTGAAAGCGTCGATCTTACCGATGACATGCAGTCAGTGATCCTCACCGCGCGCATCACCGAAGTGCCGGAGAAGATTGCCCGAGTCGGCAGTCAGTTCTGGGTGGTCAAGCCGGAACTGGGACTGATCAAGACGCAGAACCTGGAAACGCTGGTCACCGGTAAGTACATCGAAGTCCAGCCAGCGGCGAAGAATCTCGGCCCGCAGAAGAACTTCGTTGCCTTGGCCGAGGCGCCGGAAGTCACTAAACAGGAAGCCGGTTTGAGTCTGGTGTTGAGCGCCGCACGTCGCGGTTCGCTGAAGCCTGGCGTGCCAGTGACTTACCGTGAAATCACCGTCGGCAAGGTCACCGGTTATGAGTTGGGCCAGACGGCTGACCGGGTGTTGGTGCACGTCCTGATCGAGCCGAAGTACGCGCCACTGGTGCGCAGCGGCAGCCGCTTCTGGAACACCAGCGGCGTGGGCTTCGATTACGGGTTGTTCAAGGGCGTGACGGTGCGAACCGAGTCGCTGGAGACACTGATTCAGGGCGGCATCGCCTTCGCCACACCGGAGGGCGAGCGCATGGGCAATCCGGCGCGGGCCGAGCAGACGTTCCCGCTGTTCGACAAGTTCGAGGAAGAATGGCTGACCTGGGCGCCGAAGATTCAGCTTGGTAAATAGTGGCGTCTGTTGAGACGTCTTCGCGAGCAGGCTCGCTCCCACAGGGGA
>NZ_QETJ01000264.1:0-3796 GCF_003105095.1 Pseudomonas sp. NDM
GCCTTCGGCAGCTCCTACATTGGAATGCGTCCACCTGTAGGAGCTGCCGAAGGCTGCGATCTTTTGATCTTCAGGCCGGGGACATTTCCTGTGCGAGTCCCAAAAAAGCCGCCGGCAACCGCGCGCCCTTCCTTTCCTTGAGGCAATACAGATATTCCGGGATTTGCGGTGCATTCTCGATGGTCAGCACGCGCAACTGCGGATCATGCGGCACTTCCTGACGCGCAATGATGCTGATGCCGATGTTGCGCAGCACCGCTTCACGAATCGACTCGCGGCTGCCGATCTCCAGCAGCGGCCCGAAGCTGACCCCGGCGCTGGCGAGCAATTCTTCGGTCAAGCGCCGCGTGGTCGAGCCCGACTCACGCATCAACAGCGTATGCCCGGCCAGTGCACTCAACGTCACATGCTCTTGCGCCGCCAATGGATGATTGCGATGCACCGCCAGCACCAACGGATCGGTGCCGAGCACCCGGCGAATCAATCGCGCATCGTCGAGCAACTGTGACGACGCCGCGACATCCACGCGGTAATCCTCCAGCGCTTCGAGCACTTGCTGCGAGTTGCCGATTTCCACCGACACTTCCACCTGTGGCAAACGCTCGCGGAAGGTTTTCACCAGATCGAGGATGTAATACGGCGCGGTAGCGGCAATGCGCAACGTGCCCTGCACCTGGCCGCTGTTACGCAAAAAGAACTCGATGTCGGCCTCTTGCTGCAACAGGGTTTTGACCATTGGCAGCAAGCGCGCGCCTTCGTCGCTGACGCTGAGGCGTCGACCGCCGCGATAAAACAGCTCCACCGAATACTGACTTTCCAGGTTACGGATCTGCGTGGTCACGGTCGGTTGACTAAGGCCGAGTTTTTTCGCCGCCAGCGTGATACTGCCCAGGCGGGCGACCATGTAGAACGCTTTCAGCTCGGCACTCAGCACAACCATTCCTCATCGTTATTTACGCAACAGGCGCAACCCGTTGAACACCACCAGCAGGCTCACGCCCATATCGGCGAACACTGCCATCCACATGGTGGCAAGCCCGGCGAAGGTTACCGCAAGAAAGATCGCCTTGATCACCAGGGCCAGCGCGATGTTCTGTTTCAGGATGCTCGCGGTATTGCGAGACAGGTTGATGAACGCGGGGATCTTGCGCAGATCGTCGTCCATCAGGGCGACATCGGCGGTTTCGATCGCGGTGTCGGTGCCTGCGGCAGCCATGGCGAAACCGATCTCGGCGCGGGCCAGTGCCGGCGCGTCATTGATGCCGTCGCCGACCATGCCGACGCGATGGCCCTGCTTGTACAGGTCTTCGATGGCCTGCAGTTTGTCGGTCGGCAGCAAGTCGCCGCGCGCCTCGTCGATACCGACCTGAGCGGCAATCGCTTGCGCGGTGTGGACGTTGTCGCCAGTGAGCATCAGGGTTTTCACACCGAGTTCATGCAACTGACGAATCGCTTCGCGGCTGCTTTCCTTGACCGTGTCGGCCACGGCAAACAACGCCAGCGGGCCAGAACTGTCGAGCAGCAGCACCACGGATTTGCCCCGTTTCTCCAGCGCGAAGAGTTTTTCCTCCAATTGCGGCGAGCACAGACCCAGTTCCTCGACCAGACGATGGTTGCCCAGGTGATAGGTCTGGCCATTGATATCGCCTTTGACGCCACGCCCAGCCAGCGCTTCGAAGTTATCCACAGCGGGCGCCGCGGAATCTTTATCCACAGCAGCGTTGGCAATGGCCAGCGATACCGGATGATCGGAGCGTCCGGCCAACGCTGCGGCGATGGCGGGTGCAGTTTGCTCGGCGGTTGCCTCCAGGCACAAGTAATCGGTCTGCACCGGTTTGCCATGGGTGATCGTGCCGGTTTTATCCAGCGCCAGATAATCGAGCTTGAAGCCGACCTCCAGATACACGCCGCCCTTGACCAGAATGCCTTTGCGCGCCGCCGCTGCGAGGCCGCTGACGATGGTCACCGGGGTGGAAATCACCAGTGCGCACGGGCAGGCCACCACCAGCAGCACCAGCGCGCGGTAGATCCAGTCGAACCACGCCGCACCCATGAACAGCGGCGGAATCACCGCCACGGCCAAAGCGAAGACGAACACCGCCGGGGTGTAGATTTTTGAGAATTGATCAACGAAACGCTGGGTCGGCGCCCGTGCGCCTTGCGCCTGTTCGACAGCGTGGATGATCCGTGCGAGTGTCGAGTTGTTCGCCGCAGCGGTCACCGTATATTCCAGCGAACCGGCCTGATTGATGGTGCCAGCGAAGACTTTGTCACCGACGGTTTTCTCCACGGGCAGGCTTTCCCCGGTGATCGGCGCCTGGTCGATGGTCGAGCTGCCGCTGACCACCGCGCCGTCCAGGGCGATACGCTCGCCGGGTTTCACCCGCACGCGGGCGCCGAGTTCAACGCTTTTCACCTCTTGTTCGCGCCAATTGCCGTCGGCCTGCAATACCGTGGCTTGCTCAGGGGTCATCTGCATCAAGCCGCTGATCGCGTTGCGCGCGCGGTCCAGCGAGCGTGCTTCAATCAGCTCGGCGACGGTGAAGAGGAACATCACCATCGCCGCTTCCGGCCACTGGCCGATGAGGATGGCACCGGTTACGGCGATGCTCATCAGCGCATTGATGTTGAGGTTGAGGTTCTTCAGGGCGATCCAGCCCTTTTTGTAAGTGCCGAGGCCGCCGCTGAGGATCGACACCAGCGCAACGACTGCCACCACCCAGTCCGGCGCGGCGCTGGTGAAATGAATGACTTCGGCGCCCAGCGCGGTCAAGCCGGACAGCGCCAATGGCCGCCAGTGTTTTTTCACCGCTACCGGTACTGGCGCGTCGACACCCGCCTCGAGCGGCTCGGCGTGCATGCCGAGGGACTTGATCGCTTCGGTGATCGGCTCGGTGCCCGGCAGATTGTGGGTCACGCCAAGAACGCGGTTGATCAGGTTGAATTGCAGCTGCTGCACCCCAGCCAGTTTGCCGAGCTTGTTCTGGATCAGCGTCTGCTCGGTCGGGCAATCCATCGCCTCGATGCGGAAACTGCTCAGGCGCGCATCGGCGCTGGTCTTTTCGCTCAGTTGCACCAACGCAGGCGCTGCGGCTTTCGACCCGCAGCAGGAATCGCCACCGTGGTCATGTTTGTGCACGGGCTGCAATTTATGACTGTGATCGTGGCCGTCGCCGGGCTTGTGGGTATGCAGGGAATCGCTCATTGGTCGCGTCCATGAAGGTGCCTGTTGCCAAGTAAAGACCCTGTAGCCACTATAGGGTCAAGCACCCATTTGGAGATGGCCGTCATGAAGATCGGCGAACTGGCGAAACTCACCGACTGCGCCGTGGAAACCATCCGCTACTACGAGCGCGAAAATCTCCTGCCGGAACCGGCCCGCAGCGACGGCAACTACCGCGTCTACACCCAGGCCCACGCCGAGCGCCTGACCTTCATCCGCAACTGCCGCACCCTCGACATGACTCTCGAAGAAATCCGCAGCCTCCTCGCCCTGCGCGACAGCCCGCAGGATCAGTGCGAGAGCGTCAATGCGCTGATCGACGAACACATCCAGCATGTGAAGGCGCGGATTGACGGATTGCTGGCCTTGCAGGCACAACTGCTCGACCTGCGCCAACGCTGTGGCGAAGGCCCGGAGGCAGATCAATGCGGGATCTTGCAGCGGCTGGAAGTGAGTGGCGGGGTTGTTGCAACGGAGGTTGAGCATTCCCATGTGGGCCGTAGCCACGGCCATTGAGCACACCACAAAAGCAAATGTAGGAGCTGCCGCAGGCTGCGATCTTTTGATCTTGTA
>NZ_QETJ01000265.1:0-3751 GCF_003105095.1 Pseudomonas sp. NDM
GGTATGTCAGATAACAATTGAGTCGGCTGATCCACCGCTATCGCGAGCAGGCTCACTCCTACAGGGGGCTGCGGCGTGTGGGGGATCGGTGCAACTGATCCCCCTATACGGTTAAGCGTAGCTTTCGATCGATGGGCAGGCGCACACCAGGTTGCGATCACCGAAGACGTTGTCGACCCGGCCGACCGGCGGCCAGTATTTGCCTTCGATCAGCGAGGCGACCGGGTACACCGCTTGCTCGCGGCTGTACGGGTGAGTCCACTCGCCGACCAGTTCCGCTGCGGTGTGCGGGGCGTTTTTCAGTGGGTTGTCTTCCTTGTCCAGGGTGCCGTTTTCCACTGCGCGGATTTCTTCGCGGATGCGGATCATGGCGTCGCAGAAGCGATCCAGCTCTTCCTTGGATTCGCTTTCGGTCGGCTCGATCATCAGCGTGCCCGCGACCGGGAACGACATGGTCGGTGCGTGGAAACCGAAGTCGATCAGGCGCTTGGCGACGTCATCGACGCTGATGCCGCTGCTGTCTTTCAACGGACGCAGATCGAGGATGCACTCGTGTGCCACCAAGCCATTGCTGCCGGTGTACAGCACTGGATAGTGCTCTTCCAGACGACGGGAAATGTAGTTGGCATTGAGGATCGCCAGTTGCGAAGCGCGCTTCAGACCGGCGCCACCCATCATGCGGATATACATCCAGGTGATCGGCAGAATGCTCGCGCTGCCGAACGGTGCCGCACAGACCGCGCCTTCCTTGCGTGCCATCTGGCCGTGGCCTGGCAGGAACGGGGTCAAGTGCGATTTGACGCCAATCGGGCCGACGCCCGGGCCGCCACCGCCGTGGGGGATGCAGAAGGTTTTGTGCAGGTTCAGGTGGGAGACGTCGCCGCCGAACTTGCCCGGAGCGCAGAGGCCGACCATGGCGTTCATGTTGGCGCCGTCGATGTACACCTGGCCGCCGTTGTCGTGAATGATCGCGCAGATTTCGCGGATGCCTTCTTCGAACACGCCGTGGGTCGACGGGTAAGTGATCATCAATGCAGCGAGGTGTTCACGGTGCTCGATGGCTTTGGCGCGCAGGTCTTCGATGTCGACGTTGCCACGGGCATCGCACGCGGTGACGACCACGCGCATGCCAGCCATTTGCGCAGTTGCCGGGTTGGTGCCGTGGGCCGATGACGGGATCAGGCAGATGTCGCGGCGCTCATCGCCACGGCTCTGGTGATAGGCGCGGATTGCCAGGAGACCTGCGTATTCACCTTGCGAACCAGCGTTCGGTTGCAGCGAGATCGCGTCGTAACCGGTGGCGGCACAGAGCATCGCTTCCAGTTCATCGGTCAGTTGCTGGTAACCGGCGCTTTGCTCGGCCGGGGCGAACGGGTGCAGCGCACCGAATTCGGCCCAGGTCACCGGAATCATTTCGCTGGCGGCGTTGAGTTTCATGGTGCACGAGCCCAGCGGGATCATGGTGCGATCCAGCGCCAGGTCTTTGTCCGCCAGTTTGCGCAGGTAGCGCATCAGCTCGGTTTCCGAGTGATAGCGGTTGAACACCGGGTGGCTGAGGATCGGCGACTGACGCACCAGCGCAGCAGGGATGGTGCTCTGCGCCGAAGCGACCAGCGCAGCGAAATCCGGCAGGGTCTTGCCGTCGGCGAACAGGCCCCACAGGGTTTCGATATCAGCCTGGGTGGTGGTTTCATCGACCGACAGGCCCAGACGTTCAGCATCGATCACGCGCAGGTTGATCTGCGCAGCGTGCGCCTTGTCGTGCAGCGCGGCGGTGTGTGCGCCGGTGGCTACGGTCAGGGTGTCGAAGAAACTGGCTTGTTCGACGTTAGCGCCCAGTGCGCTCAGGCCCTTGGCCAGAATCGCGGTCAGGTGGTGCACGCGGTTGGCGATCTGGGTCAGGCCTTTCGGGCCGTGGTAGACGGCGTACATGCTGGCGATGTTGGCCAGCAGCACCTGCGCGGTGCAGATGTTCGACGTGGCCTTTTCGCGGCGGATGTGTTGCTCGCGGGTCTGCATCGCCAGACGCAGGGCCGGCTTGCCGAAGCGGTCAACCGAGACACCGACCAGACGGCCGGGCATGTCACGCTTGAACGCATCTTTGGTGGAGAAGTAAGCGGCGTGCGGGCCACCGAAGCCCAGCGGCACGCCGAAGCGTTGCGCTGAACCGATCGCCACGTCGGCGCCGAATTCGCCCGGTGCGGTGAGCAGGGTCAGGGCCAGCAGATCAGCGGCCACGGCCACCAAAGCGTTGGCGGCGTGGAAGCGTTCGGTCAGTTCGCGGTAGTCGAACAGATCACCGTTGCTCGCCGGGTATTGCAGCAGCGCGCCGAAGAACGGCGTCACGTCAGTCAGCTCGCGCTCATCGCCCACTACAACTTCAATGCCCAGCGGCTCGGCACGGGTGCGCAGCACGTCGAGGGTTTGCGGGTGGCTGTGGATCGAGGCGAAGAATTGGTGGCTGCCCTTGTTCTTGCTCAGGCGTTTGCAGAAGGTCATGGCTTCCGCAGCGGCGGTGGCTTCGTCGAGCAGGGAGGCGTTGGCGATCGGCAGGCCGGTGAGGTCGCTGATCAGGGTCTGGAAGTTCAGCAGCGCTTCGAGACGGCCCTGGGAAATTTCTGGCTGGTATGGGGTGTAAGCGGTGTACCAGGCCGGGTTTTCCAGCAGGTTGCGCAGGATCGGCGACGGCGTGTGGCAGTTGTAGTAGCCCTGGCCGATGTAGGTTTTGAACAGTTGGTTTTTGCCAGCGATGGATTTGATCATCGCCAGGGCGTCGGCCTCGCTGAGGCCGTCGTCCATGCCGAGCACGCTGGTGCCCTTGATGCTTTCCGGGATGACGCTGGCGCTCAGCGCTTCGAGGGAATCGAAGCCGAGGCTGTTGAGCATGGCTTGCTCGTCACCGGCGCGCGGGCCGATGTGACGGGCGATGAATTCGTTGGCGGTGCCGAGATTGATGGCGGTCATGGCGTAATTCCTCAGGCTTCGGCTTGGGCTTTGATCAGGCGGTCATAGGCGTCCTGATCGAGCAGTTTGCCGACAGCGGCGGCGTCGCTTGGCTGGAAGCGGAAGAACCAGCCTTCGCCCAGCGGATCTTCGTTGACCAGCTCAGGAGCGTCTTGCAGCGCCGGGTTGACTTCCAGCACGTCGCCATCGAGCGGCATGTACACGCCGCTGGCGGCTTTCACCGATTCCACGGTGGCGGCTTCGGCGCCTTTTTCGTAAGCCTGCAGCTCAGGCAGTTGCACGAACACCACGTCGCCCAGGGCGTTCTGCGCAAACGCGGTGATGCCGACAGTGACACTGCCGTCGGCTTCGGTGCGCAGCCATTCGTGATCTTCAGTAAAACGCAACTCGCTCATGGAAACTCCTCAGGGGCCAGACTCGTCTGGTGGACGCGGTGGAAAGCTTGGGGCGGGGAGCCCTAATAGATGAGGAGACAGGTAGCAAGAATGCGGCCAAGGTTAATTTATCTATATAAATCAATAGTTTGGCTGTTTGTCGCATTTCTCGGGATGTCGCTGTTGTAGCGAAATCGCTACAGCTTGGGGCGATGAGAAAAGCTGAACGGGATCAAAGCGTTGCGCAGCGCAGGTGATAGGCGGGTGTAGCGATATCGTTCCGCTGTAGCGCTTTCGGTACAGGTGAAGGTCGCTTTTGAACAGATTTCAAATCCGCCACAAATCATTGTAGGAGTGAGCCTGCTCGCGATAGCGGTGTGGCAGACGACAAATTAATTGACTGATAAACCGCT